>JAYWDP010000073.1:0-2542 GCA_043779775.1 Cyclobacteriaceae bacterium | reverse complement strand
AAGAGAGATTGTTTTAGGAATTACTCAACCAAAGACTTGGATTGCTAAAAATCTCAATTAGTTAATCCGTCCGTTCCATAATTGTAATAATCCTGAAGCCTCACACTACTATTCGGAGAATGAATTTTGGTGAATTTAAATTGGAGTTGACACGCAGCAACAAATAAAGGGTCCTGCATAGCCTCGGATTGCTTAACAATCCCTTGACTGCCATACTCTCTAACAATGTACTTGCGTAACTCTGCAAGGGCCTCGCTTAAGGAGAGGATTTCAGGCTCTGATAATTCAACTTTGTACATATTTTTTTTGGTTTAAGACATTCTCAATCAATGATGAAATCTACATCAAGAAATCCGGGTGATCCTTCAGGAATTTTAAGACGCGATTATTATCACGTAACGCTGGACCGCTGCCAGGATCAACCCGACAAGTAGTCCTATGATGAACATGGTGGCAGCTATCAGGTGAATACAACCTGTCCAATTATCTTCTTTTCGGTCTCAAAGCCCAATAGCCTATCAGTTTCCTTGTGCTGAGCAATAAGTTCGTTAGAAAACCCAGAGCAACAAAAAACCCCAGGCCTCAAGGATCAGAATTAAAAAAGCAGACACCTTTGTGCCTGCTCTCCGACCTTTAAACCGTTCGTGCGGGGTCTGTCCGGGTAGTTACAACCGGATTTCTTATAAAAAGGACGAGGATTTTAACCCTCGCCCCTCCGTCTATCGAAGGAAATGAAGTGAACCTTCGAGGACTATGCGGTGAATTACTCCGCAATGATTGGCGTATCAGCTGGCCGTGTGCTTCCAATTAGATAAACCCTATTGTAAAATAGTTTAACCGCTGCTTGGAGTGCCTCGAATGAATTTCCATTGACCACTGGGAAGCTGACAGCTTCTTTGTTTTCAATTTTGCGGACCGTGTAAAGCATTGGACTGCCAGAGGTGACGCTGGACCGCATTACCAAAAAATGTTTTCCATTTCGGGCTACGACTATTTCCGATGTCAAGGCGATTTCCTGCTCAAGTCGTGGAGGTTGTGCTGCCTGTTTCAGTTTTGCTTCCTCAAATTCCATCAGGCGTTTTGCCATCTTAGCCTCATAGGCTTCCTGGTCGCGTCTGATTTTGTCTGCAAGAATTGCATCTTGTTTCCTTTGCACCTCCTGCCATGCTTCGCTAATTTCTCCCATGTTATTTCGGTTTGATGTTGTACATAATTTCTCCGCAGAGGCTGCACTGGTAACCGGAGTTTGAAACTTTCACTCCCGGGTTGATTTTGCTGTCTTCTGTTTTCGTGGGGATGGCTACCCAGTTATGGGCATGGCCGTCCATTGTTGTGTTTTTCATTTGAATAGATCGATTTTATGGTGAATGATGTTCTTTCCTTTGTCGACTTGTGCCTGAAGTTTCCGCAGACGTTCAAAGTATAACAAATCCCTACTTTTTTGATCCCTCGGATCCGCCTGCACTAATCTTTTAAATTCTTCTTCCATGCTCATAAATAATTGTGTTTAATGTGAATTAACTGCCCAAAACTCTTTTCACCTGGTCGAATGTCAGGATATTGTGATCCCGAAGTCCTTGCGCTACGGTGTGAACCGCCTGCCAGTTTTCCTTCAGCATGGCCTTTGTCTCACCATAGATTTTTTCAATGTCTTTTGCATTCAGTTGGTTAGACCTCATGGCCTCGGTGATAACATCCAGGTCCGGCTGGCTCCTGAATGGCAGCGCCTTTTCTTGCAGAATCTCGTCTGCGGCCTGCCCTGCGGAAAATATCTGAACCAATTCTTTCACGTTCTTTTTATACTCCTGCGGCTTGTTCAGGATCGCACCGTTTGTAATGCCCAGATGACCGTTGCCGTTTCCCAGGACAACGTCTTTGAACTTATGACCAAGTAGGACAGCGGCCACAGCATGACCAGCCTCATGATAGGATAACTTGAAATTTTCAGGATCGTTGAGAATGTTCATAATTATTGATTTTAGAAATATCGTACCTCGTGATCTCGTTTGTATCGTTCGTCTGCTGTCTCCCTGCGCTCCGGTCGCTCCTCCCCCGATGGCATACCCATATAGTGCGATTGTTGAGGCTCTGCATGACTGTGGAAGCTCATGTGAATCTCTGAAAAGGCAGGTTGAATTTCCCAGTATGCTCTAAGCATCAAGCAGTCAGAGAAATCAGGAGAGCGCCCAATGGCCTCCTTTACATCCTTCTTTGAAATGATAGCAAGCTTTCCATCTGTATCAACATTTTTGAGCCGTACCATCTCAAGCTCCTGAGTTATCTTTTCTTTGATGGTAGGGTCTTCACAATTTAGATAAACTTCACGTTCATTGATAAGGTGAGCAAGTTTGAAATATGCCTGGGTCTTGAGATTGGTAAAATTCTCCTGGAGGCTATTCACTTCAATGGGTCTGCCATTGTTTTGAAAGTTGACACAACCTGGGCCAACGATATCGCACAATCCTCCACCAAGTCCGTCCTGGTCAATACAGACCTTTGAGATAGATACCCGGAACTGATTTTGAAGCTGCTTAATTCTCTC
>JAYWDP010000072.1:0-18986 GCA_043779775.1 Cyclobacteriaceae bacterium | reverse complement strand
ACTAAAATAAATGAGGCCTTTGAGCGGATCCTCAAGTCTGATGTAAAATACCGGTTCGTCATTGATATGGCGACGCTTTAAAATTAGTGATTTAGTGATTTGATGATTTAGTGATCGCCACCAGGACACCAAGATAAACATTGAATTTTTGTGAGACTTGATGGCCAAATCTTATTTTCTCATTTTGAGCTCAGAAATTTTAGGCTATGTTTTCTAAAATACATGGATTTTTCAAATTAAAATACTGAGAATGCAAATAATCGGCCAAAGTTATCTATAGGATCAAAATGCGTTATCGGTAGCAAATTCCCTGATAGGGACAGAATTTACAGTTCTCGGTATTCAGTGTCTGTTTAAATGTTTCGGTCGGATTGAATAATTCTTCCAATAGCAATTTGAGGTGCACTTCAAGCTCTTTCAGCAGTGGGCGTGCATCTTTCACCACTTTTTTGTTGATGGTAAGTTCGAAACTATATTTTTCATCAAAAATATTCAGGCGGTTTATTAAACCAGGCGTAATCTGGACACCTTCTTCGGGGTAGTTGGATTGGTAAAGCAGCGCATAGACCAGTGTCTGAAATGCTGCCTTATTTCTCTTTCCTTCGCGACTGAAAAGCGACGCAATACTTTCAAATTCCAGTTTATCCCTGCCCGTCTTGTAATCGATCACACGCACGACAGTTCCCTTGCGGTCCAACCGGTCAATTTTTCCTCCGATTACTGCTTGCCCTGGAGCATGGGAAATCGGCACGTAGTACAAAAGGCCGGCACGCTCCAACCCTTCGATTGAAAAGGGCGCATAGTCCTGATCGTGTTTTATGATGCGCTCAACAAAACTTTTAATTACTTCCCGGACTACCAGACGCTGTCCTTCATAGGTTACCTTCTTTTCGCCATCGAGGGAATAATTTTCAATAAATACGGCATCGATCAGTTGTTCAACGACGGGACCGTGATGAGCCAGGTCACTGGCTTCGATGAAGTTCGTTTTCTTGCGTTCCTGAATTTTCCTGTAATAGCGTTCCATTACATCGTGGAGCAGGTTTCCCAACAGGCGGGCATCCAGGTCTTCTTCCACCTCGTCCGCTTCCCTGATTTTGGCGATGTGTTTAAAATAAAACTGCAACTGGCATTCGATATACGTATTCAAAGCGGAAGGTGATATGCCTTTGAATCGGGGATTTCCCTCATTTAATTTCGTCAGGTTCTTCAATACGGTTTCATCCTTCTTTATTTCAATCGATTGGATTGCATGAGGCTGAATGGTATTGTGCAGCACATCATGCTGAGGTTGCCATCCCGATTCAAAAAGTATTTGCTGTAAATAACGGCTCATCTCGCCCTGTCCCAGCACATCGGTCTCCGTGTTGTAGAACAAAAAAATATTCTCAGCACGTTGCAAGACACGATAAAACAAGTAGGCATAAAAAGCATCCTGATGTTCCGCCGTTGGAAGTGTGTAGGCTTTACGGATATTGTAAGGAATATAAGAGGGTTTATTTCCCGAAGCAGGCAAGGCCCCTTCATTCAAAGAGAGTACAAATACATTTTTATAATCCAGGTTTCGGGTCTCCAGCACACCCATCACCTGGAGACCCTTGAGTGGTTCGCCGGTAAATGGAATTCTTTGCATTCGCACCAATTGACGAAATAATCTGCTGAAGGATTTTAACTCTGCCTGAAACCTCTTCTCCACATCTTCCTCCGCCAGTGATGCATCTCTACCGCCTGCCGTTACTTCCTCAAACCGATTGATCAACTTGAGAAAATAAAAAGCATACTCCTTGTCAAGGACGGCAAGTCCCGGCAAAGCACCCAGGGATACGATGATATCGTGTAAATAGCGCATCAACCCTCCTTCCTGGATAAATGTAAATATCAGGGGGTACAAGGCAGGTCCCGCGGTTAACTCCGATTGATGAATGACAATGCGGTTGTTTTCTACAATTTCTTTGCGACGTGCATTCGACATCACAGGGTCTGCCGCCAACACATATGGATGGCCTAGGAGGGACAGTACCTGGCGATGGTTGAAATAAGGATTCCTGCGGTTAATCTGCAGGTCAATCAAAAACTCAATCAAGTTGAACATAGGAGTACTGGACAGGGGGAAGCCCATGGTCACGTTCAGTTTTTCAACCGACCCTGAAATTCCATGAAGCACCGGCAACAAAAGTTTTTCATCCGGGAGAACAATGAGTGTTTCTTCCGGGTTAATTCCTTTCTCCATCTGTTCCTTTAAAAATTGAGTCATCAATTTTGTCTGCCCCACATGCTGGGCAGCGCCAACAATCCTCACCGATTTTGCTGTCTTGAAATTTGCCGGAATGTCCTGTGGGAAAGTCTTTCTCAACACCGAATGCTCCTGGTATTGCCTGAAGAATCTTCCTGCTTCCTGGGTGTTGTCATGCACGTAGTACTGATCCAGGTCCCAATACACTTTCGCTTCGCCCCTTTCTACAAAAGCGGAGATAATCTTTTCCTCGGCCATCGTAAGGGCATTGAACCCGGCAAAAATCAACCGACCCTTGCCCTCCCCTTCGCTTGAAGGAGCGGAAGATTCCAATTCCTCTGCCACCGTGCGATGCAGCATGCCTTCATAGGCAAGATTTTCATCTTTCAATTGTTTTCTAAATGCGAGATAGACTTCCGGAAGCAGTCGCCATACGTGCAGAAATTTTTGCTTGTTTGCCGTGAGGTCTGCATCGAAATTTCCCCAGAAGCTTTTGAGAAAAGTTATCTGCTCCGGCGTCAGAAAATCAAAACTTGAATCAAGTTCTTTCTGGTTGCTGAGGTCTTTAAACAATTGAGGGGCATTTATCATGTATTTGTCAACCTCATCAAAATCACGCAACAGCATGTCGCCCCAGAAATAAAATTTATCAAACGGCTCCGGGGTCAGTGCCTCATCCCCTTTCTGGCTTCCGAGCACCTCATAATAAGATTTGTACAGCCGATGAACGAGTTCCAGTTTATCCGGCACTTGCCACGCTGAAAACGTCCCTATAAAATCTTCGATGGTAAGAAAGCGGGGAGCGAAGGCAGGCTTATCGAGGAGGGTACTGAGATGTTTTCGGAAATAGAGGATTGCCCGGCGATTGGGGAAGACTACTGTGAGTTCTTCCAGAGACGGATGGTCTTTGTAAATCTCTTCAGCAAGCTCTGCGAGAAAGGGTTTCATTGGATTTGGCTGTTGGCCCTTGGCCTTTGGCTTTGCACAACAAAATTGAACATTCGGTGACTCTATAACTTTAACACCTTAACACTCAAACACTTTACACTTAAATACTTTTTAGCTTTCCAAAAATTCAAGTCCAAGTTGGTTTTCATCTTTTTTCTTTACCACTTTTTGCTTTCCTTCATGCAAAGAAATTACTTCCTGGTCGCGGGTGTACAGCAGATAACCTTCTACGGGATTAAAATTCATTTTTCGTAAAATATCCATATACTCCAATACCTGCTTCTGGTCTGCTTTTGTTTTCTCGCCAGTCTTGAAATCAACCACAATGGCCTTCCCATCCCGGATCATCAGGCGATCGATGCGACTTTCAACACCTCCCGGCAAAAGAATCGGTACTTCGGTTTTCACCTTCCACTCCGGCGCGAACCAACTGCCAATGATAGGGTGCAACAAAAGCTTTTCCAATTGATCCAGGATCGCTGACTTCTCATGCATGGATATCATCCCCTCTTGCATCAACTGCTCTACCGATTGGGCAACTTCGTTCGCATGGTGTATTCGTGACAAGACAGTATGCAGATGGATGCCGTAGTTGATTTTTTCTCGCTGGTCCGCCCTGGTTTCCTCGAAAAAAGCTGCACCCGTCTGCCGGATAATGAGATTGTTTCTCCACCGGGAAGAATAATATTCACTCAAAGGGATGGTGTTCGACATTTTTTTCTTTTCGTCCGGAATGGTCTGATGCCAATCTCCCATCACAAATTCCTGACTCGCCTCAGTCCAGGCCGCTTTCAATTCATCATTTTGTGTGACGCTTGCCAGTAACCATTCCGCGACCGTACCCGTATTCTTTCCAGGAGCTGTGATAATCATTCCTTCTTGCGCACGGGTTAGTGCCACATATAATAAATTTAAATTATCGAGGTAGGTGGCAGTCTTTTCCTCCTGATAGGCTTTTCGAAAATACGTGTTGTCCAGCGATGAAGAATAGCTTACCGGCAGATAACCGGCGCCGGCAAAAGGTGCCTCCACGGCTTTCACCCACAGGTTTGGTGCTTGGTAACCCATATGATCTATATTCCAGGAACAAAAAGGAATCAATACGTACCTGAATTGTAATCCTTTCGATTTATGGATCGTAAGAATTTTTACAGCATCTACTTCGCCTGAAATTTTGATCGACGCTTTCTCTTTGAATTTGTTTTCTTCCCACCATTCTAAAAATGATGCAATGTCATTTCGTTCCCGGCTGTAAAACTCCAATACCAAGTCCTGAAATGCCAGCAGGTACGGCAACTCGCCTTTCTCCTTCCCTAATTTAAATATTGAGATCAGGGTTTCGGTCAGTTCAAAAAGCGGCAGCTTCTTCAGCGACATCTTTTCTTTGGTGAATTGCTCCGGAAGCTGGCTCTCAAAAAAGATCTGGTTAGTTACCGAAAAGACTTCCGCCTGGTTGCGGTTGGACTTGTGAAGTTTGGCATACTCAAAAGAAAGTTGCGCCCGGGCAATGGCGTCTTCAGGATTTAACAGGTAGCGCAACGCACCCAGCAACAAATTCACTGAAGCTGCTCCGTCCATACGGAGGGATTCATTGGAAACCACCTCATATTTACAATCAGCAAGTGCGTGGCTTGAATTTTTATATTGCAGCAAGTAAGCAGCAATTCGCTGTCCTTCGCTGTTTCTTCGGACCAGAATGGCGATGTCACTGATGGCGACACCCAGGTGCTGCAGCTTTTCCAGTTGATGAGGAATTCTTTCCAAAGCCTGATCATTCCATTTCGATTCCTCATCGTCCTTTAAAAAACTTATCCGCACAAAGCCCTCTTTTGTTTTGGATGTCTCCTGTGCTACGTCGTGATAGGCCGAAGCAGGCAAGGCAGAATTGGTTTTCGTTGCCACCAGGGAGGTGATTGTTGTAAACAAGGCATTGTTAAACTGAACGATATTCTTTGCACTGCGAAAATTGCAGGTCAGTTCTTTGACCTCAACCCTATCTTTACCAATGTGGTTCTCGACATTCTCCTGGAGCAACCTAAGATCACCGCCACGCCACCGGTAAACAGCTTGCTTCACATCACCGACGACAAGACTCCGATAACCCTGGTCCAACCCATTAGTAAGCAATGGCAGAAAATTCTTCCATTGAAATCCGGAGGTGTCCTGAAATTCGTCAATAAGATAATGGCGGAAGAAGGAGCCAATCTTCTCATAGATAAAGGGCGTATCGCTGTCCTGGATGATACCGTTCAAAAATTTGGGTGCATCGGCCAGAAGCATGAGGTTATTTTCACTTTTATAATCCTGAAGTTTACGCGAGATGTCAGACAATAATCCAAACACGTACATGTTCTGTAAAGCAACTTCCGCAGACAAAGATTCTTGATAGTGTTTGTCGTAATAGGAAATTATTTGTTTCAGATTAGGAATAAGGTGCTGCTCAGCGGTTTGAATAATATCTGTGATATGCCGGGAGGTTTTATGAGGCCAATTCTTGGAAAATGCAAAGTAAGTCCGCATGCGGTCTGATGGCTCTTTGTAACCACTCAGAGACTTACTTGCGGCAAATTGATTAAAGAAGGTCCTTATTCCTGACTGCCTTTGAAAACTGAAGTCAAGATCATCCCATCCCTTTGAACCAATAATCTCCAATACTTCTGCAGCAGGTCTTGAAACCGAATTCAAGAAAGAGTTTTTTACTTTCCACAGCTCGCTTCGCAGATTCTTAAAAAATTCCGGATCGGCAGTATCCTTTTGGATTTTGTCCTCAATTGCTTTGAATTCTTCCCGGAATATTTCTTTGGCAAACTCCATAAGGCTGGACCGCACGTCCCAGGCCCGGTCGTTCTCCAGATTCTCTTTGGCAAATTCCACCACCCAACGGGTCAGCTCGGGTTTCTCGCCCAATTCATCAATCAAATTATTAATAACCTCCTCTAACACTGCCTCCTGATCTACTTCCAGTCTGTAGTCGCCAATTAAACCTGATTCCCGGGTAAATGACCTGATGACTTTCTGAAAGAATGCATCGATTGTGCTGATGGAAAACTGATCGTAATGATGAAGTATTTCAGACCTTAGTTCCGTACAGTTTTGTCTGAAAGTAGGTTCATCTAATTTCAGTTCCTGCTTAAGTTCCTGGGCCAGTTCATCACCTTCACCATTTGCATACCGGCCCAGATAGCCGAGGATGCGGTCCTTCATCTCCTGGGTGGCTTTGTTGGCAAAGGTCACCGCAAGAATATGTCTGAAATAGTATGCCTTGCTTTGCAGCGCCAGCTTCAGGTATTCTTTGGCCAGTGTGCGGGTTTTGCCGGAGCCGGCGGAGGACCGATAAAGGGTGAAGGTCTTCAGGGAGTTAAGAGTTATGAATTATGAGTTACGAGTTACGATTTTAGGATGATTCGCGAAATGAAAGACATGAATATTCTTTAACTAAACAACATTGATTTACAAATCGTGATTTATCACCTGAAATGTCTAAATTGAAATAATTCTGTGTCTATGGCCCGACTTGCAAAACTTGGCGACGCGCTCTTCTACTCCTTCCCTGTCCAGTTGCTGCTCAATAATTTCAAGCGCAACCAGATATTGCTTTTGTGCTGGATCATACTCTTCGCCATGATTACCGGGAACTTTGGAAAATATCTAGGCATCCCCTATCTCTTTTTAGACCCCGAATACCTGAACCAGGTTAACTTCACCAGCTTCTTCATCATCGGTTTGATGGTTTCCGGGTTTACGGCCGCATTCAACATCACATGCTACATCGCTGATGGACATCGGTTTTCCTTCATTGCCGCACTGCCAAATCCTTTTGGTAAGTTTAGTCTTAACAATAGTGTTCTGCCCACTATTTTTCTAATCACTTATCTCTACCAGGTGATCCTGTTCCAGATTAGCAATGAATTTACCTCGGCTGGAGAATTGACGATGGACCTTTTGGGTTTTTTTACCGGATTCCTGGTAATGGCCGGATTG
Source organism: Cyclobacteriaceae bacterium (assembly GCA_043779775.1). Lineage (GTDB taxonomy): Bacteria > Bacteroidota > Bacteroidia > Cytophagales > Cyclobacteriaceae > ELB16-189. Next base: position 11,824 of record JAYWDP010000072.1, on the reverse strand, counting down.
CTACAAATCTATTTCTCCCTGACACAAAAGGACATATTCAAATATGTGATTTGCCGGCTCGATGAGAAAATAAAGCAGAAAGTAAAAATAACACGGGCCAGCACCATGAAAAAGCTGGACATCGTGAGAAAAAAACAGGTGCGCGTGGACAATTACTTCGACAGCGGCTTCCGGCTTAAAAAGGTTGAGGAAAATGAGTTTTATGATAAAACGGCCATCTTACAAGTATTTGATCAAAACCAGTTTAACCTGGTCATCATCGAACTATTAATCTTCGCCATGGTGATTGTCCTGGGGATTTTTAAGGATTATCCTGCCTTTCAGTTTCCGGCAGGAGCCAGTTTCATGATCTTCCTCACCATCTTCGTTATGCTCTCCGGAGCATTTTCCTATTGGTTTGGCGGCTGGTCGATGACCGTATTCCTGGTGATATTCATGATCCTGAACTATCTCGCCGGTGAAGGCTGGCTGACAAAAAAATATCAGGCGTTTGGATTGGATTACAAGATGGCGCCCGTGGAATATACCATTGGTGAACTGCAATTTCTCAACAGTGCCGATCACATCCGGCAAGCACAAGTGCATACCTTAAAAATTCTGGAGAACTGGAAGAAGAAATTTGATGGACAAGCGCCGCCGAAAATGGTTTTCATATGCTCCAGCGGTGGTGGCAAGCGTGCGGCTTTGTGGACACTGGCAGCCCTTCAAAAAGCTGATAGCCTGACAGGAGGAAAATTGATGAACCAAAGTATTCTCATCACCGGTGCTTCGGGTGGACTGATTGGCGCAAGTTATTTTCGAGAAGTGATCTTGAGATCGAAACAAGGTGAAGACATCAAACCTTACTCAAACATCCATCAGCAAAAAATCGCTAAAGACAATCTCAACCCACTCATCTTCAGCCTGCTTGCCAATGACCTTTTTGTCGGCTTTACCAAATTCGAATATGCCGGGCAGCGGTATAAACGTGACCGGGGTTATACATTCGAGGACCAGCTCAATATCGATACAGAAAGCCTGATGGATAAAAGGCTGTCGGAGTATCAAGAGCCGGAAGCAGATGCCATTGTGCCCATGATTATTTTCTCACCTACCATTGTAAACGACGGACGCAAACTGTACATCTCTCCGCAGCCCGTTTCATACCTTAATTCCGACATTCTGAATTTTCCGGAATACCGTAATTCAAAACTCAGTGGTGTCGACTTCCAGAAAATGTTTGAAGATCACGGTGGCGCCAACCTTCGCTTTCTTTCTGCATTGCGGATGAGTGCAACGTTTCCCTACATCACACCGAATACTTCCCTGCCCACGCACCCGCCCATTCAGATTATGGACGCGGGCATTTCTGACAACTTCGGCCTTTCCGACGCGGTGCGGTTCATTTATTCCTTCCGGGAATGGATTAGCGTCAACACCTCGGGTATTATGATTCTCTCCATCCGAGACTCACCAAAACTTTCAGCGGTATCAGAAGAACAAGGACAAACCTTCATCGATGACTTCACACAGCCCATTGCGACCGTGTATAATAACTTTGAAAACTTCCAGGACATCACCAATGATAATCTTGTGGGCTATGCACGCACCTGGCTAAAAGTGCCCATTGACCGCGTTGATATTCAATACCTGCCTACGAGCTACGTATCGATTTTGCAAAAGATGGATAGCATCCGTCAGCACAGTGTGCGCGCCTCGCTCAGTTGGCGATTGACCACCCGCGAGAAACAAGGGGTGGTGGAAACATTGAACACACCCATTAATAAGGAAGCGTTGGATAACCTGATAAAACTGTTAGAACCGCAGCCCTTGGTCTCAACGGACAATATTACTCCAAAGAAAAAATAATTTAACCACCAGGTCATGAGACGGGAACTGGCCAAACGGAAGGGGCAGCGAAAAATGTTCCAGACGACTTTCGCCAAATTGGGAAAGAAAATAAATTACAAAGGCTATTCAGAACCAACGATTCTGTTCACTGTAGAGTAGAGAAATGGAACAAGCGGTAAAGGGCTTACGCCTCATTTGCAGACCTTCTCTCCTTTTCCCCCTCATCAATCCGTACGTGCAGTTTTCCTGCATATGGTAAGGGGTAAGTGGTTGGTTTTGCTTACAGCAAATTTCCAAGGCCGAATAAAATTACAAACAAAAGGGTTGAAAGCGCCATCTGCCTGAGGTAAGGATCCAACTCAGTCGAAGGCCTTTTGGTGACGGCCAGTCCATTCATGACAAACAACGGCAATGCCAATAAAAATAAAAACTGATTGAGCGATTCTAAATTCATTAAAGTATAGACAATGGCCGCCAACCAGCCACTCCCTAATAAAAACCAATGATACAGGGCCGCTTTCTCTTTACCAATCCTCACGGGAATTGAAAACTTCCCCGCCGTCCGGTCCGAGTCAATGTCGCGGATGTTGTTGATGTTGAGCACGGCGATGGAAAAGAATCCGCAACTGAGTGCCGGCAATAAGTCACTCGGCAATACGCTTTTAGTAAACAGGTACAAAGAACCCATGACGCCCACGCATCCAAAAAAAATAAGGACGGAAAGGTCACCCAGTCCCGTATAACCATAGGGCTTCCTTCCTACTGTGTAGGCAATGGCTGCACCTATGCTCAGCAATCCCAATACAAAAAAGAATAAGACAGAAGCCCAGTCGAGGCCGAATGAGACAAAGAGTAATGAGAGGCCACTAATAAGACACAAAATGACGAACACGATCACCGCATTCTTCATCTGTCCCGTGGAGATCATACCCGACTGCACGGCTCGTTGAGGACCCTTGCGTTCCGCATGATCAGCTCCATTAATGGAATCACCATAATCATTGGCCAGGTTGGATAATATTTGTAAAAGAATGGTGGTGAGGCAGCAAAGAAAAAAAATCTGTCCATCAAATTTACCGGCAGCGGCAGCGAGGAACCCTGCCATTCCAATACAGGAGAGTGCCAGGGGTAAGGTGCGAAGCCGGAAGGCGCTGATCCAGGGTTTAACAGACATAAGTAATACTTACCTTTTTAAAAGGTGGTCGATTGAATACCGGCCGGGACCTGACAAAAGTAAAAAGATGTACGGAACCAAATATAAGAGGGCATGCTCTCTATCACCGAAAGGGTCTGATCCATGAATAACCAATACCACTACGAGCATGTCAATCGTTAATGGTATCAGGACTATGCGGCTGAATAATCCCATTAGCAGGAATCCAGAACAGAAAAACTCAGCAAAAATAGTAAGTGAGAGTGATACCGGACTACTAACACCCAGTGGGTCCGGGAAGTCAACAGCACCATCAGTAAAAGTATGGAGCTTATCCCATCCATGGGTCATCATCATGACCGCAAGGGAACCGCGCATCAAAAGCAATCCGAGATCTATCGAAATGGGTCGCGTAGACCAAAGGCGGCGTAGCATCTTCTACAAGACTATTTTATTCAGAATCTGCTGGTCCAGCGGCTTGACCTTTGAAGGATAGAAGCCTACCACATTTCCTTGCGGATCAACGAGGTATTTGCAGAAATTCCAGGACGGAGATTCACCGGATTTTGCTTCCAGCCATTTGTATAATGGGGCCTTGTCTTTTCCCTTCACCGAAATTTTTTCAAACATCTGAAATTTCACGCCATAGTTCATTTGACAGAAATTAGCTATCTCTTCATTAGACCCTGGCTCCTGCCATAAAAAATTATTCGCTGGGAAACCCAGCACCGCAACCTTGCCGCCAAATTGTTCATGGAGTTTCTCAAGATCGGCATACTGTGGCGTGTAGCCGCACTTCGACGCTGTATTTACGATCAGCATATATTTCCCCTGGTATTGAGAAAGATCCACTTCCAACCCCTCCAGCGACTTTACCTTAAAATCATAAATAGAACCCTGACCATCCTGGGTGATGGCTTTCGTGCCAAAAATATTAGAAAACATAAATACAGCGATTAAAGCCAATAAGGTCCCCGCAAAAATCAGCACACGTTTCATGTGTTAACAATTCTTACTATTTGACAGATTGAATTTGCTTAATATCCATCCGTTTAGTGATTGGAAGAGTCATAGCTCATTTCATTCAGTTCAGTTCACCAGTAATCTGCGCATCCATGGGATTTACTTTCGAATTGAAAAACTTAACCGTCCCATCGGCTTTTATGAGGTACTTGCAAAAATTCCAGGTAGGTTCCTGTCCGGTCTTTTCTTTCAACCAGGCATACAACGGGTGCTGGTCATCACCCTTTACAGAAATTTTTTCAAACATCTGAAATTTTACACCGTAGTTCTTCTCACAAAAAGAAGCAATCTCGGTGTTGGTGCCCGGCTCTTGTCCGCCAAAATTATTGGCTGGAAATCCCAGGATAGTCACTTTGGATCCTAACGTTTCATGGAGTTTTTCGAGATCGGCATACTGAGGAGTATTACCACACCTGGAGGCGGTGTTCACAATCAACACGTTCTTCCCCTTGTATTGAGAGAAGTCGATAGTTTGTCCGCTGATGGACGGCATTTTAAAGTCATACAAAGAGGATGTTCCGGAAAGCATAAGTACGAGGATGAGGGTGAAAAGCTTCATAATTTTAAGTATTTATGGTATAACAAATTGTCAGAATAAAAGTTTCAATTGCGTTTCAACGGAACTTTTCAATCCCTTTAACCAGTTTCAAAGCCCTCCTGTAGCCTTCAATTCCAATTTCAAATATTTTGCTAAGATAATAAGCTAATTTTTAGTTTGCACATTTTAAGTGCCGACTCATCCAAAGCGCCTGATGAAAGGCGTATTGGCCATACAAGGTAGAATCCTATGTTAAGATTTCACGGTTTTTAAATTTTTTGATGACTTACCGGTCCCCACACAAATCAAAAGAACTTATTCTTAAGCCCTTGCAGCCAGCTGATTTTATTTCCCCCTTCCTTCATCTTTTTTTTCTTTTTCTCCTTTATGTCAGAAAGTTCTTTCCCCATGATAAAATTATGAAACTCATAGCCGTTTAACATTTTGCGGTTGTCACGCATCAGATTTGGAGTATTTGCGGATATTAATGTCCATTAAAAAATTGCACGCGAAGATATAAAAGAGAAAAAGAAATACAGAATACATTTCACGAAAGACTGCTTAGAATGCTAAAGATAATTTTCTTCTACTTTGCGTTCCTTGCGTCTTCGCGTGAACCTGCATTACTCACATTCTTTCTGGAACTGTTATCCCCAATAATCCCATCGACTTCTTCAATGCATCAGCCACAACTGAAGATAGTGCGATCCTGAATTTTTGTTTGAAAGTGTCCGTTTCATTAAGAATCGGAATGGATTGATAGAATTGATTATATCCCTTGGCGAGTTCATAGGCATAACCCGCTATGATGGATGGAGAATATTCCCGTGCAGCTTCTTCCAGCTTGCCCAGATATTGTTGCAGGCAGGAAATAACTTCACGCTCGGCAGGCTCCAGTGATTCAATATTGGCAACTTCCGGCTGAATTCTACTGTCTTTTGCTTTGCGCAGAATTGATCGGATACGGGCGTGGGTGTATTGAATGAAAGGTCCCGTGTGTCCCTGCAACTGGATCGACTCACCGGGATCAAAAAGCATGCGTTTCTTCGGATCGACCTTCAGTAAGAAAAATTTCAAAGCACCCAATCCAATCATTTCAAAAAGATTCTTTACCTCCGCATTCGTCATGTCTTCCAGTTTCCCGAGCGTGCGTGATTGCTTCTCCGCCTCCTCCACCATCTCCTGCATCAGATCATCCGCATCCACTACCGTGCCTTCCCGTGACTTCATCTTCCCGGAAGGGAGGTCTACCATGCCGTAGGAAAGATGGTAACATTCCCTCGCCCAGGCGTAACCCAATTTGGCGAGGATAAGAAATAATACTTTGAAGTGATACTCTTGTTCGTTGCCGACAGTATACACCTGCTTTTCAATTTTTGGAAAATCACGGAACCGAAGAATGGCCGTCCCAATGTCCTGCGTCATATACACGGAAGTGCCATTGGACCGAAGAAGAACTTTTTGGTCTAACCCGTCGCCGGTGAGATCTACCCAAACAGAGCCATCGGGTTTTCTAAAAAAAACACCTTGCTCCACGCCCCGCAGCACTTCATCTTTTCCAAGTAAATAAGTTTCTGACTCGTAATACAATTTTTCAAAGTCAACACCCATTCTTCTATACGTCACATCGAAGCCAGTATACACCCAGCCATTCATCGTCGTCCACAGTTGCAGCACACCCGGATCTTTCTGTTCCCACTTCTGAAGCATTTCGACGGCCAACTTCATTATGGCCGCTTCCTTTTCGGCCGACTCCTTGCTTTGTCCTTCTTCTTCCAGATCCTTTACCTGCACCTTGTAAACCTTATCAAACTCTACATAATACTTTCCAACGAGTTTATCGCCCTTCATCCCACTGCTATGGGGTGTATCGCCGTTGCCATACAATTTCCATGCAGCCATCGACTTGCAGATATGTATTCCGCGGTCGTTGATGATCTGCACTTTATGAACATTATAACCAAGGGCTTTATAAATTTCAGCTACACTCCAGCCTAAAAAATTATTACGTAGGTGGCCGAGGTGTAAAGGCTTGTTGGTATTGGGAGAAGAGTACTCCACCATAATCTCCTTGCCGTTGAACGGAAGTGTGCCAAAATTTTTATCAGAAAGAATTGTGTTGAAGAGTTTTATCCAGACGTGGTCTGCAAGAACAAGATTCAAAAAACCATTCACGACATTGCTGCTGCCAATCAGGTTTGAGTACTTTAAATGCAAGTATCCCTGAATTTCTTCAGCAGTTTCTTTTGGTTTTTTTTTTGAGATTCTAGACAACGGAAAACAAACCAGCGTATGCGAACCTTCAAACTCAGGGTTCGTGGGCTGAATCTGAATTAAATCTGCAGGGGCATCATACAAAAACTTGATTGTATCCTGTATTGCCGAACGAAGCTCTAAATCCAAATTCATTTTCAAATCTCCATCAACGAATTACCGAATAACCGAATCAGCACATTGTCCATTTTCAAATTCTCAAATTCTCAAATCTTCAAATATTCAAATATTCAAATTCTCTACATATCCAGGATGTACGCAAACATCAGCGGTGCCACGATGGTCGCATCACTTTCCACAATAAACTTTGGCGTATCAATGCTCAGTTTCCCCCAGGTAATTTTTTCGTTGGGCACCGCACCAGAATAAGAACCATAGCTGGTGGTAGAGTCGCTGATTTGGCAGAAGTAACTCCAAAAGGGAACACCGTCCCTCTGAAGATCCTGATGCAGCATGGGAACTACACAAATCGGGAAGTCACCGGCAATGCCACCGCCGATCTGGAAAAATCCAATACCGTCCTTGCCAGAATTGTGGGTGTACCAATCTGCCAGCCACACCATGTATTCAATTCCTGACTTCATGGTGGAGGCCTTTAGTTCTCCGGTAAGACAATAGGATGCAAAAATATTTCCCATCGTAGAGTCTTCCCATCCCGGCACGACCATGGGCAAGTTCTTTTCCGCCGCCGCTATCATCCAGGAATTCTTAGGGTCAATTTCATAGTACTGTTTCAGCACGCCGCTGTTGATCATGCGGTACATGAACTCATGCGGGAAGAGACGTTCACCCTTGTCTTCAGCATCTTTCCAAACTTTAAACAAATGGGCTTGCAATCTTCTAAAAGCTTCCTCTTCGGGAATACAGGTATCGGTGACGCGGTTCAGGTGGTGTTGCAAAAGGTCCCACTCCTGTTCTGGGGTAAGGTCGCGGTAATTGGGGATGCGGCGGTAGTGTGAGTGGGCCACGAGGTTCATGATATCCTCCTCGAGGTTAGCCCCGGTACAAGAGATGATCTGGACTTTGTTCTGACGGATCATTTCAGCGAAACTGATCCCCAACTCACCAGTACTCATGGCGCCAGCGAGGGTCACCATCATTTTCTTGCCGTCGGCGATGTGTTTTTTATAGGCCTTGGCAGCATCCACCATGGCGGCGGCATTGAAATGGAGGTAGTTTTTTTCGATGAAGGCGGAGATCGGGCTGTTTTGGCTCATGGGGTGTTGTGACTGAAAATTTCGGGGCGAAAATACGAAGAAGTTTCAAGTTTGATGTCTAAGGTTCAAGGTTCAAGGTTTAAGGTCTAAAGTTCAAAGTTTCGCTTCAAATGGGTGATCCTTTCCACACTATTTCAATGGGTCAATAAATTAAATATCATATATTTCAAGTCATGAAAACATTGAATTTTGGAATAATTGGGCCAGGTAAAATTGCCAACCGGTTTGCAGATGCTTTTCAATTTGTACCGCGGGCGAGGATTTATGCCATTGCTTCACGCGATCGTGAGAAAGCCAGCACTTTTGCTTCCACTCACAAAATCGAAAAACTGTATAATTCTTATGCGGACCTGGTGAGAGATCCAGTGGTAGACATTATTTATATCGCCACACCTCACCCCTTTCACTACGAACAGTCCCTGTTGTGCCTACGAAATGGCAAAGCCGTTTTGTGCGAGAAACCGTTGGCTATCAATCTGAAACAGGTAAAGGAAATGGTCGATGCTTCCCGAAAGTCAAAAGTCTTCTTTATGGAGGGCATGTGGTCGCGCTTCTTTCCTGTCATCCACAAAGCGCTTGAGCTTATCAAGTCCGGCACCATCGGAGAAATAAAATATTTGCAGGCCGACTTTGGATTTCCTGCTCCCCTGAATCCTGATAGCCGGATTTATAACCTGGCATTGGGTGGTGGAGCGCAACTGGATGTCGGAGTCTATCCTTTGTTTCTTGCCATGCTCTTTCTTGGCAAGCCGGACGAAACAAGGGCCTTTAGTCATTTAGCTTCCACCGGCGCCGATGCAACCACAGGAGTATTATTCAATTACAAATCCGGAGCCATTGCCCATATTTTTTCTTCCATTGTAAACGACACCCCCAAAGAGGCCTTTATTATGGGGACAAAAGGGCGACTTCATATTCACAGTCCATGGTATAAATCCATGCATTTGACGTTACAACTTAATTCAGGCGAAAAAACAGAATTTCCCTTTCCGCATTCCGGCAATGGATTCGAATTTCAAATTGAAGAAGTTGTGCGGTGCCTGAATGAAGGGAAAATTGAGAGTGATCTGATGCCGCATAGGATGAGTTTGTTGATGGCGGAGGTGAGTGATGAGATTCGGAGGCAGGGAGGAGTGAAGTATGCGGGGGAATGAACCGAATGCAAAATTGAAATTGAATGTCGAATGTCCAACAATGTTAGCTGTCATGCTGAGATTACCATTCCGCTTAAGCGGAATACCTGTTGTTGATGACAGGATCTTAATAATTACTATTGAATTTCATCCGTGAAAATCCCTGCCTTCGCCGAAACGGCTTCCGTACAAGCAGGTGTGTAATCTGTGGCTAACAAATATTTGAGAAGACATAGGTGTCGCCTTCGACTCCCCGCCTGCGCAGAGGCAGCTTCGGCGGACACGCGCTCAGGCTGACCACAGCAGGCATTCTACACCGCTAGCACAGGCCTTGCCTCAATGGCCCTTGCCGTCGCTTCCATAATCTCAAAAGCATTTTCCGCCATGCTGTTTTGGGTATCGAGCGTAGGATTTACTTCTGCGATTTCCCAGGCACAAAGTTTTGGGCTTTTTGCAAATTCAACATTCAGGGTCTTGGCCTCGGCAACGGAGAGTCCGTTGGGTACAGGCGTACCCGTGCCGCTGGAGATGCGACTGTCCAGGCTGTCCACATCAAAAGACACGTAAATAGAATCGCAATGGTCCAGGAGTTTTAATGCCTCCTGTGCCACGGCCACCGCACCCATCTTCTTTACATCCTCCGCAGAGAAGTTGGTGATGCCATATTTGTTGATGAGATAATTTTCCGGTTTCTCCAGGTCGCGCACCGAAATAAAAACAATGTCCTCGGGGTAAATCTTGGCTCCGGGGATGCCCACATTCATGATTTGCTCCCAGTATTCTATTGTTTCCCCTTTTGGGTCGTTGACTTTGCACTCGAGATTGTCAATATCGCAGGCCATCGCCAGTGTCATGCCGTGCATATTGCCGGAGGGCGTAGTGTAGGGCGTGTGGAAGTCGGCATGGGCATCCATCCATATCACACCGAGTCGTATTTTTGGGTTTGCTTTTTTAATACCAGCTATCGTACCAAAAGCTGTGCTGTGATCCCCCGCCATGATCATCGGAAAAAAGTCATCATAAATCTGTTCATAGACTTCCAGGCAGACCCGCTCTTCCATGATCAGGACGCCATCGATAAACTTTGCATAAGCGTGCTCAGCACTATTGAACAGGAGTTCATTGACATTTTCTACCTCGATGCTTTCATTTTCCTTGAAGAAATTCGATTTCATGTCGAGGCTGGCAATTTTAATAGCTTCCACGCCGAGGCTTGCCCCCCGGGTGCCGGCACCGATTTCTGACTTTACTTCAATAATTTTAATTTTCTCGCTCACAAAATCTCAAGGTTTCAATTCAACAAAAAAAGGACAATCAAAGACAAGGAAGAGAGCTGCCTTGCCTCACAGATCGGGCAACGAATGCGCCCGGGAGATGGAGATGAGAAATTGGTGATTCACCATAAGGTAATTGTATTGCAAAGATGGCAAATTTATCCCAATATTGCGTTTTTCAGCGAGAACCCGTCAACCAGCCGTTAAACCCATGAATGTGAAATGAAGAGCTACCGTGAACTCATCGAACAGACTTTTGAATTTCCACAGGAAGAATTTAAGGTTTGGGAACATGAGTTGCTTTTTAACGATGTCCCGCTGATGGACATCATCAAGGAATACGGTACTCCGATCAAACTAACTTACCTCCCGCGCATCAGTGAAAACGTGCGTTTTGTTCAGGCTACCTTCAACAACGCCATGGAGCGGTTCAAGTACAACGCCAAATACACCTATTGCTATTGCACCAAGTCGTCACACTTCTCTTTTGTCGTGGAAGAGGCCCTGAAGAACAATGTGCATATCGAAACATCCTCTGCCTTTGACATCAACATCGTCCGATCCCTGTTCGAACGAGGCAAAATCAATAAGGACATCTTTGTGCTTTGCAATGGCTTCAAAATGCCACTGTATACGGAGAATATTTCGTCTTTGTTAAACGACGGCTTTTCAAATTGTGTTCCCATTCTTGATACGCTGGGTGAAATTGACATCTATGAGCAAAAGGTAAATGTCCCTTTTCACGTGGGGATCCGCGTGGCCTCCGATGAAGAACCCAAATTTGAATTCTATACTTCGCGCCTCGGCATTCGCTACAGCGACATTGTACCATTGTATAAAGAGAAGATTGTCACGAGCTCCAAGGCCTCTTTGAAAATGCTGCACTTTTTTATAAACACAGGCATCAAAGACACAGCCTACTACTGGAGCGAATTGAGCCGTTTTATTTTTAAGTACTGTGAGCTGCGTAAAATTTGTGAAACATTAGATTCCATTGATATTGGAGGAGGCTTCCCCATCAAAACGTCCCTGACTTTTCAGTTTGATTATAAATACATGATCGAACAAATCGTGGAAAATATCAAATGGATCTGCGACAAGAACAACGTTCCCGTGCCAAACATCTTCACAGAATTCGGAAGTTATACCGTGGGTGAAAGCGGGGCTACCCTTTATTCTGTTGTGGATCAGAAACTACAGAATGATAAAGAGCTATGGTATATGATCGACGGTTCTTTCATCACCCAGATGCCTGACGCCTGGGGTCTCAATCAAAAATATATTCTGCTGGCCGTAAACAAATGGGATGACCCCTATCACAAAGTAAACATCGGAGGCCTTACCTGCGACAGCATGGATTACTACAACTCCGAAGCGCACAT
>JAYWDP010000071.1:0-19001 GCA_043779775.1 Cyclobacteriaceae bacterium | reverse complement strand
CAGCGAATCATGCGCAGGTTAAGAAATTTAATGTAGGCGTTATTCAGACCTAAGGAAGGATGAAAGATAATGAGATCAAGGCGCTTATTTCCCTTCTCGATGACGAGGACAAACAAGTAGCGGCGCACGTGGAGGAGAAAATCCTGTCACTCGGCAAGGAGGTCATTCCTTTTTTGGAGAAGGAATGGGAGACCAGTTTTAATCCAACCCTGCAATCCAGGATTGAAGAAATTATTCACACCCTGCAGTATGATTTGCTAAAGAACCGTCTGTTGGAATGGTACCGGGGTCCAGAGAGAGATTTGCTCACCGGCATGTGGCTTGTGGCTACCTACCAGTATCCTGACCTGGAACTGGAGAAACTGAAGCAGGAACTGGAACAGATTTATTATGAGACCTGGCTCGAATTTCGGCCGGAATTGTACCCCATCGATCAGGTGAAAGTGGTAAACAGCGTGCTTTTCAACAAGCTAAAATTTGGCGCCAATACTAAAAACTTTCATTCACCGGGCAATTCAATGATCAATGTGGTGCTGGAAACCAGGAAAGGGAATCCCATCACCCTGTGCGTGATTTATATGTTGGTGGCACTGAAATTGAAGTTGCCTGTGCAGGGAGTGAACTTGCCCAACCTGTTTATCCTCACCTACAAGGATGATCACAACAATCAGTTTTATATCAACGCCTTTAATCGCGGACTTATTTTTTCACGTCAGGACATAGAGAACTACATCAACGAACTCCACCTCGTGCCCCAGAATTCTTTCTTTGAACCTTGTGATAACCTGGAAATCATCCGAAGGGCATTGCGAAACCTGATTATGTCTTTTGAAAAAATGGGAGAACACGCCAAAGCAGAGGAGGTGAAATTACTATTGGTGGAAATCTCGGAAGGTGGTGATCTGGGAGTTTGAGGCCTCCAAGTACCAGCCAAGCCAGGATGATAGTCCACATTTATTTTCTTCGGATGGTGCACCCCACAGCACGGACCGTCGCAACATCATTTTTTTGTCCGGCGAGAAGTTTATCGATGGCTGATTTAAGATATTGAACTGTCACCGCAGGTGCAGACTGAGGGTTGTCATCAATGGCCCCGCTGTATATGACTTTGTATTTTCCAGAAGCGCCAGAAAGTAAAAAGACCTCAGGACTTTTCTTTGCTCCCAGGCAATCCATCGCAACATGCTCTTTGTCGGAGAGGTAAGGCACGGGCAGGTTCCAATGCGAATAGGCTGTCTTCATTTTGTCCGCCGATTCCTCAGGTTCCTGAAACGAGTTAATGAGCAGAAACTGAATTTTTTCCGGATAGGAATTGATCAGATTTTTGATGCGATCAAAATAGTAATTATCAAAAGGGCAGACGTTGCTGGTAAAAATAATAGCCAACCCTGAACAGGCGGGGTAGCTATTTAGTGAAATGGTGGTTCCATCGGCCACGTTGGTGAGGGTAAAGTTTTGAACCGGTGGTTGTGCAGTCAACGTGAGACTGACTGTCATCAAAAAGGATAAAAAAAAGTTTTTCATTTCAGGCAATTGGCGATCCGGTGTACACCATTACAAAGTCCTTCATGACAAGATACTCCAATCTCACGAAAGTTGAATTTTCAGGAAGTTGGATGGTGCCGTCTAAACTGCCTGCCTGGGATAAATTAAAAGGTCTGATGTTGAGATGATCAGTAAACAAAAGACTTCTCTTTCCATAAATTTTATAGAGTGCCTCCTTGGCACACCAATAAATGCAAAGTTTTATTAGATTATCCCCCGCATCCTGCACTTCCTCCGGACTGAAAATCCGATGAGCAATTTTCCTTAACTTTTCTTTCGGCTGTTCAAGGTCAATGCCCACCGACTGATGGCGGTCAATCTGTGCGGCCACATAAGGAAAGGAGTGAGACAAAGAAATCTGATGGGGATGCTCTTTGAGAAATGGTTTTCCGAATTCATCTTTTCGAAGGCCCAGGTAGTCCATCCCGCAATTTTCCACCAACGACCTTATAAGGGCCCTTCCCGCCAGCCACTCGAGCCGTTTTTGTTGAAAAATAATTTCATCCGGGCAGGATTGCTCCGCTTCAAAGGAAAGCTCCTCTTCCGTTTCCTCAATGTGCCAGATGGCCCACGCTTGGTCTTTTCCCAGGGAGTGTAATTTCAGAATCGACATTAGGTTAATCAGCTATTGTGCGTCAATTTTGTGAAATTAGTTGAAAAAAGTCAGTCTGATGCCAGGCGTTCAAATACAAAAAATCCACACCCTCACCGGCCATCGCGACTGTGTTTACACCCTGCAGCCAGGTCCGGAGCCTTCTGTTTTTTTTTCGGGAGCCGGTGACGGCATGGTCGTGCAGTGGGACATGAAAAATCCAGAAACAGGAGAGCGGATAGCGCAGTTGCCTAACTCAATATACGCACTTCATTATCTGCCAGGCCCAGACCTTCTCATCGCAGGTCATAACTATGAGGGCATCCATGTGTTGGATTGGAAGAACAAAAAGGAAATCGCATCCCTCAAGCTGACAACGTCTGCTATTTTTGACATTCAATCTTTTGAAGAAAACTGTTTTATCGCTTCCGGTGACGGTTCGGTGTCGGTGGTTGACCTCGCCGGTCTGACCATTAAAAAAACGTTGAGCTATTCGGAAAAGAATGCGAGGACCTTGGCCATCAATCCCGTAACCCGTGAGCTTGCAGTAGGCTATAGCGATCATTTTATCCGAATATTCAGCCTGGATGATTTCACCCTGAAATATGAGTGGGCTGGACATATGAACTCGGTTTTTACCCTTGTTTATGGCCCTGATTACAAATATTTGCTCAGCGGTTCCCGCGATGCCCGCCTGAAAGCATGGGAAGTTGACCAAAAATATAGCCTTCACCTGGAAGTCGTCGCCCACCTGTATGCTATTAACAACATCGCATTTAGCCCGGAAGGCAAACATTTTGTAACTTGCAGCATGGATAAGTCCATCAAAGTCTGGCGATCCCAGGACTTGACGCTGTTGAAAGTAATCGACAAGGCCCGGCATGCTGGTCACGGAACTTCGGTAAACAAGCTGCTCTGGTCTTCCTTTCACGGTCAACTGATCAGCGCCAGCGATGACAGGACGATCTCCTTATGGGACGTAATTTTTTAAACTTTTAACCATTAACCCACTACGTCATGAGAATCACACCACTGGAAATCCGCCAAAAAACATTTGAGCGTACCCTGCGGGGCTATGACAAAGATGAAGTCAATGGCTTTTTGCTTTCCCTTTCGCAGGAATGGGAGCGCACCATTGATGAAACCAAGGAACTAAGATTAAAACTGGAAACCTGCGAACGTGAAGTTGCCAAGCTGCGCGAGGTAGAAACTTCCCTTTTTAAAACATTGAAGACAGCAGAAGATACTGGCACCTATGTTGTGGAGCAGGCCAACAAGGAAGCTGAGCTGCTCCTGCGTGAGGCACAACTCCAGGCAGAAGCCATGCTTAACGAGGCCAGGGACAAGGCAAAGAATGCCATTGAGGAAGCAGAATCCACTTCGAAGCAATGGCTGGGGGAAATGGAAGACAACCTGAAAACTCTTGTATTGCAGTATAAAACTGTTGAGGCACAAAGGAATAATCTGGTCGATGATTTGAAACGACTCGCCAGTGAAGTAACAGATCGGGCCGAGCGCGTAAAGCAGTCGGCAAAAGATTTCAATGCCGACGATCACCTGGCATTTGCCAAAAGGGAAGCAAAGAGATCAATTTATCCTAACGGGGAAACCAAACGCCTCCATGTTCAGCAGGAATCACCGAGGCAATCCGAAGTAGCGCCGGTGCATGAGCCGATGCGATCTTTCTTTGACGAGGTAGCATGAGGGGAAAGGTGAGCCTGGAAGGCCTCGAATTCCATTCCTACCATGGCGTCTATCCCAGTGAAAGATCTTCGGGAAATAAGTTTGAAGTGGATGTGATTGTTGAAACAGAATTTAGCGACTCCGCCTTCCATGATGACCTTTCAGGTACCATCAACTACGAAGATATTTATGAGGTTGTAAAAAATGAAATGGCAAAGCCGTCGAAGTTATTGGAGCGGGTGGGTCATTCCATTGCTGAAAAAATCCTAAATACTTTCAAAGGCGCAATTTCTGTGCAACTCAACATTTCGAAATTTAATCCACCCATCGGAGGAGTTTGCCGGAAGGCTTCGGTGACGATTAATAAGAGCAGGTAGTTAGGATTTTTGTCAAATTGGATAGGACTGCAAATCAAGACCGGCTTGAATTGAAGGAGAGTTGGTCGAGATTTGCAATCTCGACCTCATCAAAATCAATCTCTTCGAAGTAGTCCGTTAACAATTGTTTTGAATCATCAATTGTCATGAGCTAAGTTCTTTTAAATTTTACCCCAGTTCCTTCCAAGCCTCATTAATAGATAACTTTTCACCCCTTGTCAGCTTGTTGCCAAAATTCAGCATTATTTGATTTATTAATGGCTGGCTATTGAATGTATCAAGCACTTTTGGGAAGTATCTAAATATAATCTGCAATAAAGATGCTTATTAGAGTAAAAGATAAAGTCAAAAGCGTCAATGTAATTCTGAGAAAATCCTCCGTTTTTTTACTAAACATATCTCGAAAATTGAATACCGCAATATTAGAAGGATGGGCGTAAAGGGAGAAATATGTATAAATCTCATCAAAAAAATTAGTATCACATCCCATAACTTTTGCTAATTCCCACCAAGCGAGAAATTTAATATTGCCAAGTTCAAAACGTATTTTAAATTCTTTGTCTTTAATCAGAGTCTGAACTTTATTCTGATTTTCGGCAGATAGTCCAATATAAAAGTTTGAAGTTTCAATACTTAGTCTTATCTCTTCAATGATTTGTTCCTCTTCTTTAAGTTTCGTAACGCTTTTTGGCTGCTTTGCAACCTAAATGAAAAGGACGACTCATTAACTCTTCTACTCAATCAGATGTCAAAATACTCAGATGTGCGAAGCATTCCAATTATCAAGATAAACGAAGTTAACTCAAGCTTCGACGAAATTATCCTTTTGTGTGATGAGAATCTTATGAAGAAAGACAATTTCAATTACGTCTATCAAGTTATGTGGGATGATGGCTTACTGCTACTCTATACAACTGGGCCTGAGGCAACTTATGGAGATCCAGATCTAAGATTATTAGGGCGATTTGTGAAAAAGTAGATGGATTAAAGACGTTCAGCTTAGCCTCCTCAAGGGTAGGAGTCAGAAGTAGTCAGCAGAGGTTATGCATTTGTTGTCAATCGAATCCATCGACCTCATGTTACTCTCACTTTGAAGGGCATGAAGATCAGTTGATTAGCTTACTATTTGTCAGCCGGTTGCTCCACAAACACAAACCCCCTCGCCTCCGCTCCCTCATAAAAATCCACTTCCTTTCCAATCACATACATCGTATGCTTTTTGTCAACCAACATAGGAATGCCGTCAATCTCATAAGTAAGGTCTGAGTCGCGTTTCTTATCAAATCCGATAATCAGTGTGGCCGCCCCACAGCCTCCTCCACCTCGCACGCCCACCCGCAACTGATAGTCGGCAGGGATTTTTTTAGTCTGCATGATTTTCCTGACTTCTACAGCAGCTTTTTGGCTTAAAGTGACGGGATGCATGACAGGCACAGAATATTTGGTCAAGTTTGTACGTTTAAATCTAATGATTGACAGGTTTTGCGAACCTAAAATTATCTATTTTTAAACACCTTTACAGAACAAAAAATTCTATGGAAGTCCTGATTGAATACGGAAAAATCCTTATACCCGCTTCCGTGGTATTATATGCGGTTTATCTCACGGTACGGTCATTTATGATCAAAGAAATTGAACTGAAAAAACTGGAGATCCGCACCCGGAGCATTGAGACGATTTTACCCAACCGCCTGCAGGCCTATGAACGTATGTGCCTGTTTCTGGAGCGGATTTCCCCGCCCAATATGCTGATGAGGCTGAATAATCCTGGTTATTCAGCCCGGGAATTTCACAAATATTTATTAGATGAAATCCGAAACGAGTACAACCACAATGTGTCACAACAGATCTACATGAGTGAAGAGGTGTGGAGCATGATCAAAAATGCCAAAGAAGACCTTACCATCCTGATCAACGAAGCTTCTTCCAGCATGGACACCGAAGCCACCAGCCTTGACCTATCGAGAAAAATTTTTGAACTTACACTTGAGAAAAAGGTGGAGCCCATCAGCCACGCTCTTTCTGAGTTAAAGAAAGAAATACAACAGACATTCTGATGAAGATCGCCATCGTCGCCGGCACCACAGGACTCATTGGTTCGCAATTGATAGAGTTAATACTTCAGGATAATTATTACGATCGAGTCGTAACGCTATCGCGCAAGCCCTTGAAAATTTCAAATTTCAAACTTGCCCGCCAAAGCAGTCTCAACGCAGGCGGGTTTCAAAATCTGGTGGTGGACTTTGACAAACTTCAAGAGTTTTCAGGTCAGATGAAGGGTGATGATGTTTTTTGTTGCCTGGGGACAACGATCAAAGTGGCGGGATCAAGGGAAGCATTCCGTAAAGTGGACCATGATTATCCGGTTGCCCTTGCTTCGGTAACAAAAAGCCAGGGCGCAACGCAGTTTTTAATTGTCACCGCGATGGGAGCCAATAAAGGATCTTCTATTTTTTATAACCGTGTGAAAGGTGAAGTACAGGAAGATCTGATGAAAATAGGATTCGAGGTAACTCATATCTTTCAACCCTCGATGCTCAGGGGACCTCGACTGGAGAAACGCTCGGGAGAGGAAATAGGTCAGTCAGTCATGCGTGTGTTGGGATTTCTCATTCCTAAGAAATACAAAATCATAGAATCCGTCAAGGTGGCACGGGCTATGTTGGCCATTGCGAAACTTCGACAAGCGGGAACAAAGATTCACGACTCCGCGAAACTTCAGGATTATTAACGGAAATTATGATTGCTGTTATTCAAAGGGTGAGTCAGGCCGAGGTGCAGATCGATGGCACGATAAAATCAAAAATTAATAAGGGACTCCTGGTTCTCCTGGGAATTGAAGAGGCCGACGGCGACGAAGATATTGAGTGGCTGTCGACTAAAATTACGAACCTTCGCATTTTTAATGACTTAGAAGGTGTGATGAATGTGAGTATAAAAGAGGACGGCGGCGATATGCTGGTTGTGAGTCAGTTTACCCTGCATGCGAGTACAAAGAAAGGAAACAGACCTTCTTATATCAAAGCGGCCAGGCCAGAAGTAGCGATCCCCCTCTATGAAAATTTTATTCAGGCGACATCAGTCAATCTTGGCAAGCGTATCTTCACTGGAGAATTCGGTGCCGATATGAAAGTGAGTTTGGTGAACGATGGCCCCGTCACCATCCTGATCGATACAAAAAATAAATCCTGAACTATCAGATAAGCGCAGCAGTTATAAAAATTATATTGATGACGATGTATCCTAAAATTACAAGTCTCGAACCGATCCGGTTTACTTTCAAACAGGCTTCTTTTTTTCCCCGATCGTGCAGTTTCAAGGCAATTGCCGATACCACCAGAATGGCAAAAATACCGAAGAAGGTTACTTGATGAAGTGTGTCCACTAATGTAAAGTTGGAGGATTCCGGCAAAAGGGAATCGATGATATATTTGTTACCCACTGCTGCAAATAATCCACCGACGGGCAGGCCAAAGCGGGGTTCGAGCTCCCAGGGATTCGGGGTAAAACTGATCAGAGCAATCAGAAATGCGATATACATGCCGATAAAAATCTTCATGAAGAGACCCCAGGCATCGCGTTCAATATCCATATCGATGTTAAATGTTGCGAACTTGCTACGCTGGGGTTTCAGGCGGTAGTCACCAAAGCCGGTTTCATATTCATTGGTCAGGGTGGTTACTGAGAAATTCCTGATGATCCATCCATCGATGGCAATTTTTTTTTCGTAGTGACTGCCGGGGAGATCGGGATCAAAGACCAGGATATTTTTGTCAAACAAGGTGTTTTCAATCTGTACGTGCAGGTGTTGGGAGTCAAACGGGAAGTCGCCTACTTCCCAGCTCTCTTTCATGGTACATTTCATTTTCATCTGCACCCAGGCTTTGCCTTCAATACTATCCATTATGATTTCCGGATCATCGATACTTTTCGCATTGGGGACGTCCAGTTGTTTGCTGAAATCAAATTTGGGATTATCATATATAAACCAAAGCCAAAATCGGATGGTGTACTCCTTGTTGTGGAAGTTGATATCATGAACACTAATGACATACGCTCCGGCTCTCACGGTATCGGGTGAAGTGGCAAAAGCGGGCGCCAGGAATAACAGAAGTAGAAAGGTCAGAATTGCTTTTTTCAATTGATATAGGCTTGTGCAATGAAATAAATATTAACAAGAATATAGCCTCCAACAACGACTCGGGAGCCAATTTTATCAAACCGGATACAGGCTTCCTTCTTATCGGCAGTATACAATTTTAAGGAGATGGCAGACACGGCCAACACCGACAAAATGCCAAAGAATGTGATGCTGTGCAGGGTATCCACCAAACTGAATTCGGGAGACTCGGGTAGGAGGGAGTCGATAATATATTTATTACCCACTGCAGCAAACAAACCACCTACCGGCAATCCAAAACGCGGCTCGAGTTCCCAGGGATCTATGAAAAAACTTATCAAGGCAATAAAAAATGCGATATACATTCCAATGAATATTTTCATGAATAAACCCCAGGCTTCACGCTCAATGCTCATATCAATTTTAAAAGTCGAAAAAGTTTGTGAATCATGGCCAGGCCGAGGGTCACCAAAGCCGGTGCCGTAACGGGTGGTGTCTGAGGATACCGAAAAGTCTTTGATGCGCCACCCATCCATTCCCTCAATATCGTCAAACATGGAATGTTTTTTATCGGCTTTGTAGATCAATTTATTTTTATCGAAGACCGTGTTTTCAATCCGGACCCGCAAATGCTGTTCGTCAAATGGAAAGTCGTGAACATACCAGCTTTCTTTCATGACGCATTTCATTTTCATCTGCACCCAGGTTAATCCGCTCACCGTATCGGCCACCACCTCTGGTTCGTCGATTTCTTTGGCATTGGGAACATCCAGTTGATTCTTGAAGTCAAATTCCGGATTGTCATATAAAAACCAGAGCCAGAAACGAATAGTGTACTCTTTATCGTGAAAATTGATGTCGTGTACGCTGATGATGTAAGCACCCACTTTCACGGTGTCGGGACCCTGTGCTTTGGAATAAAGAAACGAGGTCAGAAAAATAGTAAACAGGCAAATTCTTTTCATAGTGGGATTAGGCTATGAAAGATACTGCAACGGCCTGAATCCTTCAACTCTTTTATGAAATTGGCAATTACGGGTTTCGATTTTTATAGGCTAAAGCCCCGAGAGTTCAGGATCATTTGCCAAGGCCTTAAGACCGAGGCAATGCATGTTGCCTAGAGTGGACTTTAGCCACAACAATGACTCTACCTGAAATTAATGGGATAACTATTTCGTCTCGATTTTAGCCTTCATGGGTTGATCTCCCTTTACGTACTTTTCCAGCATATTGTCCATCTCCCACAGCATGTGCATGATCGACTCCTTGGCACGATAGCCGTGGCTTTCATAAGGCAACAATACATATCGGGCAGTTCCACCGTGACCTTTTATAGCATTGTAAAAGCGTTCAGTTTGTATGGGAAACGTTCCGGAATTGTTGTCAGCTTCGCCATGAACCAGGAGGATTGGAGTTTTGATTTTATCTGCGAAAGAAAAGGGAGACATATTAAAATAAACTTCGGGAGCCTCCCAATAAGTACGTTCTTCCTGCTGGAACCCAAAGGGAGTAAGGGTCCGGTTGTAAGCCCCGCTGCGGGCAATGCCGGCTTTAAATAAATCAGAATGCGCGAGCAAATTGGCGGTCATAAATGCTCCGTAACTGTGACCTCCGACGCCAACGCGCTTAGGATCGACAACACCCAACAACGCACCATAATCAATGGCTGCTTTGGCACTGCCTACCAATTGTTCGATGTAGGTATCATTAGGTTCTTTATCACCCTCACCCACAATTGGGATGGAAGCATTGTCCAGCACCGCGTAGCCCCTCACCACCCAATAAATTGCACTGCCCCAACTGATCCTTGTAAATGTATAGGGGGAGCCCTTCACCTGGCCCGCATTATCTTTTGATTTGAATTCTGCTGGATAGGCCCAAAGAAATGTTGGCAAAGGACCATCTTCTTTTTTATAGCCGGGAGGCAGATATAAATCGGCTGTCAGGTCAACACCGTCCGCACGTTTATATTTTAACACTTGTTTTTTTACGTCCTTAATCTGGGGATAGGGATGTGGAAAAGAGGTGAGTTGTGTACTATTCTTTGAAGCTACTGTATGAACAAAATAATTTGCGTTTTCAGACTGTGATTCACGCGAAGTGATGAAAGTCCCTTTTATTGCATCCAACAGGTTCACCACAAATTCATAATAGGGCGCTTCACTGCGCCACAGCCGGATTGATTTTCCTGTGTTTAAATCCAGCTTGTCAAGAAAAGGACGGTCACCTTCAGGAGAAGATCCGGCTCCTGTGAGGTAGATGGAATTATCAGGATTGATCAGCATCACAGCGCGGCCTAACTGGTTTAATGTCATAACGGGATCACCGGGATCGGAATACACGTCCTCATACGAACGGTCAAAGATGATTTTCTTTTTAGCAAAATTGGAAGGGTCGATCTGATAGACCCTTTGTTTGCGGTCGGCCCACCATCTTTCGGATATCCATGCGGTTTTCTCATTACCCCAGGTTATGCCCGCATAACGCAATGGTAAACTGATCAGCTCTTCGGGTTGCCCGCTGAAAGGCGCGTCCCATTGAAAAACTTTATCGCGTATTTCTTTTTTTATTTTCGGGTCGCCTTCATCCTGTGCCTCCACCCAGTACAACTTTGAGGGTTGATCCGCTCGCCAGGCGTGGCTTCGGGGTCCTTTGATTGAGGCACTGAACCCTACTGGCACATTATCACCCAACGGTATCTCCGCGATTTTTTTTGTCACATTCCCGCTTATATCCATTACCTGGACTTGCTGGGGAAATAAATTCACCGGGACTAAATACGAATAGGGGCGGTGCACAATTTTGGCCAATACCAAAGTACCATCAGGTGATGCACTGTAAGAAAGATACACCGTCGGCCCGCCGATAGTTTTTTCGGTTCCTTCCAAATTAGTGGACTGAAGTTGTGACGTGCAGTAATAATCAAAAAGAGCTTCATCGTAGGGATTTTCCAACAAGTCCTGATAGGTACGGGACGGTGCTTTCTTTCCCAGATTTTCTTCTATGACAGGGCCTGCCGGTACCCGGGTCTTGACCGGAATGCTTTTGCCATCTGTAATGGCCGCGAGAAAGATAATCTGTGTGGAGTTTGAATGCCACACGACGGGATTGGCCAGCGTGGCGTTTATCTTTTTCCTTGTGAGCGGCCGGGCGGAAAAGTTGGTAAGATCAACCAGCCAAAGTTCGATGCGGTCATGGTAAGTCTGTAAGAACGTGGCTTTCTTGCTATCGGGAGAGAAACTTAGGTTACTCAGTTGCAAGGGAGATGGGAGGCTGCTCACCACATAATCCTTCATGTCTTTCAGATTCTTGAATTTCAATCCAACGAAGAAGTTGTTCCGGCTGGGGCCGAAATTATCGGGGTTGATACGCAACCCCGCAATGCGAAGTTCCGGCCTTGACAACTCTTCGATGCTGGGATAATCCGAACGGTCCAGGAGCGCCATCCAGTTTTTATCCGGTGAAAGTATGACCGCCGGGGTCAGAGGAGCCTCCACCAGCTTGGCGATTTCAGGCGGAGGACTTTTATATCCAAAGTTATCCTGTGCAAAGGTCAGAGAACCCGTAATCCACAGAATGAGTATCAAAAGATGCGTCTTCATAGCATGGTTTTTGAAGGAATGTAAGCATACGGCCTGGTATGCGCCAATAGTTTTAAGTGAGCGGTTGTATTAATATTTAGGCCCTTTGCGAATATGTGCCTTTAATGAATTAATTTTCGCCTTCAACAACTTTTGTATGTACACCGGACTCATTCACACCCACTCTTTGCTCAGGTATCTTGTATTGATTCTTTTACTGGCCGTGATTGTAAAATCCTTTTTAGGGTTTTCCAATAAGCAGTCATTTACCAAACTCGATAATATGCTGGGTCTTTCCCTTTTCTCAGTCACCCATACACAATTACTGGTGGGCTTGATTCTTTTCTTTGTGAGTCCCCACGTTCAATTCAGCGGTGCCGCCATGAAAGATGCGGTTACCCGCTATTGGACAACAGAACACAATGTGATGATGCTGATTGCGATCGTATTTATTACCATGGCACGGATTACAACCAAAAAAATGAATATCGATACAGCCAAACACAAGCGGCTTTTCATATATAATTCCATCGCGCTTGTCATTATTCTGGTAGCCATTGCCATGAGTCATCGCGGATTTTTCTCTATGCCTGGCGCTACCGCCACTTAAAGGATTTCTCATCGATGGCGCGCTGGGTGGCGAGGATGCCATCCAGGTGATCGTATTCATGTTGTATCAATTCTGATAAAGCATCGATCATAGGCCAGCGATGTTCTCTCCACTCCACATCGCGAAAAGTGAGCTGAAGGGAACGGTGGCGTTTCAATCGAACCAAAAGATTGGGAAAGCACATGCAGTCATCCCAGAGTTCAAACATTTCATCACTTAAGTTCGTAAGCAAAGGATTGATGATAACCACCGGTTGGTCGACGTGCATATAGATCAGTCGCTTCATAACTCCTATTTGAGGGGCAGCAATCGCCCTTCCTGCATTGTAACGTTCGCGGAATTCAAACAAAATATCGTGCAGATCTCGGATAACAGGTTGTAATGTGTTGATTTCTTCTGCCTTTATAGGTGTTGATACTTCATAAAGCCGGGGGTCACCCAGTGGTAATATCATTTGCAGCTTGACCATCGTGGTTAATGAATCCTGAAATCTACTAACTTTACTTTTAAACTGAATCTTCATGAAGTATCTCTGTTTTGTATGTTTACTGGTCTGTTTACGGGGCTTCTCTCAGTCTTTCACGGCCCGCTATGAATTGAGTAAGCTCAAGGAGGCTAGCTCCATCTATCACGATGCCGGTCCTGTTATTTCTCCGGATGGCAAAAAGCTTTACTTTTTTGTAGTGGGGAGCCCTTCAAACACCTATGGCAAAGAAGGAACCCAGGATATTTGGCTTTGTACCAAAGATGACAAGGGAGTTTGGTCAGCACCCCAGCACTTGGGTTCTCCTTTCAATCAAAGCAAAACCAATGCTGTGTTTCAGGTAATGAACGATGGATCGCTTTTGGTCCGGGGAGGACGATCAAAAAATGACAAAGGATTTTCACTAGTAAATGCCGGCGGCAGTTGGTCGGAATTAATCGTAAAAGATTTTGCGGCGATGGCCAAAGGGCGGTTTAACGGCGCCGCTATTTCATCTGATCTCAAACATATGATCCTGTATTTTTCGGAAACGTTAAATGGAATCCGCAGTGACCTTTACATCACCCACGAACAAAGTGGCTCCTGGTCACGGCCTGAGAAATTAAAAATCAGCACAGCCTATGATGATTTCGCTCCCTTCATTGCCCCCGACAACAAGACCCTGTACTTTGCCAGCGACCGGATGGGCCAAGGGAGACAGGGGGGGACAGATATTTACAAAGCCACCCGGCTGGACGACACCTGGAACAACTGGTCAGACCCCGTGAACCTTGGCAAACCTGTGAATACAGCGGCTGCCGATTCGTATTTTTCAATTGATGTGGCGGGGAATGTTTATACGGCACGCTCCAACAGCCGCGTGGATGGGGGAAACCTCGACATTTTTATTTTGATCCCCCGTCCCATAAAAGTCATACTCGCAGGAACAGTCTTTGACGAGAAAACAAAACAGACTATCGCTTCCAATGTGACGGTCACCATCAAGGATGTTAAACCGGTTATTTTAAAGACACCGGTCAATGGGAAATTTGAAACAAAAATTCCAGAGATCAACGAGTATCAGTTATCCGCCAGCGCTTCAGGATACCAGCCGAGGGATATAACCATGCCCGTCCCGGTGTTGGGAAATGACACGACCCTTACGGTTGAAGTTTACCTCACTCCGATAGCAAAAAAACTGGTGCTCAAAGGGAATGTATATAACAAAAAGACGAATGAACTGATTACAGCAAAAGTGGATTTTACGCTAAAGCCGGAAAAGAAAAGCAGCTATTCAATTTCAGCAGAGCAAGGGAAATATGAACTGGAAGTTGGCAAACTGGGATGGTATCTGCTGACGGCTTCCGCAGAAGGATTTCTTCCCGCTACTGACAGTGCAGGATTCAATTCTGAGGATTTATCGCCCTTAACAAAAGATATATTCCTGCAGCCAATAGAGGTGGGTGTAACCGTTCGGTTAAAAAATATTTATTTTGATTTTAATAAAGCAACCCTGAAGCAAGAATCATTTGTGGAATTAAACAAGGTGGTAGATTTCCTCGAGCAGAACAAAACGGTAGAAATTGAAATAGCCGGACATACGGATAGCAAGGGTACCGATGAATATAATTTGACCCTTTCACAAGGCCGTTCGCAAGCTGTGGTTGAGTATCTGATTGTTCAGGGCATTGAACGAAACAGACTAACGGCCCATGGTTACGGGGAAGGCAAGCCCATTGACACCAATGATACGGATGAAGGGCGTGCGAACAACCGACGCGTGGAGTTTACCGTGTTGAAGAAGTAGAATCAATTTACAGCATTTCAATAAATAATAAATTCTATGAAGAACTTCCTGGCACTCTTATTCATTTGCATGTTGGGCAGCACTTTCGCCACCCCTGACACAACACGTTATACCGTACTTACCACGGAGACAATTACTGGTAAACAATTGATGTGGTCGGATGGACCCGGGAAGATTTCTTACAAGTACGAATTCAATGACCGTGGGCGTGGACCTAAAATAATTGTCAATCTCACCCTCGATAACGGTCAGGTAATTGCGCGAACGGGCCAGGGTATTGATTATTATAAAGGTGCTGTTTCGGAATCTTTTGAACTGGTCAATGGAAACGCGAAATGGAAGAACAACATTGAAAGTGGGTCGAAAAATATCTCAGGCCATGTATTGTATTCACCCCTGCATGGCACTCCGGGAGAAATCGAATGGGCACTGAAGCTTTTATTAATGCAACCGGCCCCTCATGAGTTGGATGTTCTCCCTTCCGGCAAGATGACAGCGACGCATGTAAAAAGTCACACCGCTCTGGTCAATGGATTTAGGGAAGAACTGGAATTGTATGCATTCTCCGGCTCCGGGGGTCCTCCTGCTTATATATGGGTGACGCCGAAAAAGGAATTTTTTGCCGTAGTAAGCGCATGGAGTGCGACCATCAAATTAGGTTACGAATTTCTTGTGCCTGAACTTAGAAAACTTCAGGAGAAAGTCGAGGATGAATATTTTATCAGTCAGGCATTCAGACTCACTCAAAAGCCAACTTCCCCCCTGGCCATTGTTAACGTCAATGTATTCAATTCCAAAACCGGCAAAGTGGACCATGATCAAACTGTGATTATTGACCAGGGAAGAATTAAGCAAATAGGAAAATCAAAGAGTATTTCGGTGCCCTCAACTTATAAAACTATTTCAGGAGATAGAAAAATGCTTTTGCCAGGTCTTTGGGATAACCATTCCCATTATAACCGCGAACAAGGTCTTTACCATCTGGCTGCCGGGGTAACCAATATCAAGGATATGGGAAATTCACTGGACCTGCCTGAGTTGAAGCAGAAAGTCGACAAGGATGATTTGTTAGGTCCGGAAATTTCAATTTGGTCAGGGTTCATCGATTTTGCCGGACCCTATGCCGGGCCGACGGGGAAAATTGTAAAGACGCAGGAAGAAGGACTTGCCGCAGTGAATTACTATGCCGATCGCGGTTATCAGCAAGTAAAGTTATACAGTTCCATCCCGGTAGATTGGGTCAAGCCGCTGTCAGCCGAAGCGCATAAACGGGGAATGAAAGTTGTGGGGCATATTCCATCATACATGACCGCCGGCCGTGCGATAAATGATGGATATGATCAGATTATTCACATGAATATGGTCATGCTGAATTTTCTTGGGGATACCCTGGATACCCGCTCCATGGGACGTTTTATCAAGGTGGCGCAGCGATCAAAAAGTATTGACCTCAACAGTCCTGAAGTGAAAAGATTCGTGAAGCAGCTAAAAGAGAAGCAAATTGTCGTAGATCCCACCATCGCCATTTTCGAAGAAATGTTTACCAATGATCCGGGTAAACTGGCTGCGGGTTATGAAAACATTGTTGTGCTGTTTCCACCTGATTTAAAAAGAGGCTTGTATGTTGGAGGCCTGCCAACAAGGAAGGGCCACGAATCAGATTATAGTAGTTCTTTTGACAAAATGCTGAAGATGCTGAATCTGTTATATGTCAATAAAATCACCTTTGTTCCAGGTACCGATGCAGGAAACGGGTTTACGTTGCACCGCGAACTGGAATTGTACGCGAAAGCCGGCATACCGAACGTGGAAGTTCTGAGGAAAGCAACCTATGTCTCTGCGCAGGTAGCAGGAAAGGATAATGAACTGGGTTCCATTGAGGTCGGCAAGAAAGCCAATATGATTTTAGTAGATGGCGACCCCACGAAAAATATTTCCGATATCCGAAAAGTTGAATTGACGATTAAAGGCGGAAATCTGTACGACACCAAGGCGCTTTATGCCGCGTACAAGTTTGGATTTTGGAAGTAAATATTATTGGACCGATTCGAGGTAGGCGATCAAGGGCCAAACCAAGGGTGTCATCAGTTTGTATTCCAGCAATTCGGGCCGGCACAGTCTTGAGAAATGACAGCATGGCGGAGGCGCGGGCCACGTCAACTACCTTCCAACAGTTTTCTTTTCAGTGTAATTTCATCACCATAGTGCTGATCCATTTCAACGGTTATGGCTGTTCTTCTTTTAATATTTCAATGACACGCGGTTTGTCATTTTCAAAAATATGAAGTTGAACGCCCGTCATTAGGTCATTCCGGAAGGGATATAAACTGGTAAAATATTCCCCGGAAAGAAAGCAAGGAATTCCGTAAGCATCGAGTTTTGTCTTAACGAGATTGGCATTCACTACCGTATCGTAGGCGTCAAAAACAATAATTTTACCCTCAGTCTCTTCCATCCCTTAAAATACAAAGTTTTTAAATATTACTTAACAAGGTCAGAGTTCAATCAACTTTCATTGACGTCATCGATATCGATCCCATAAGGGTCTTGTCATTGAAGAATGAAACCGATTCCTTTTCTTCTTTTAGCCCAAGGACATAAATCAGCGGGAGGTAGTGTTCGGGTGTCGGTATGGAAAGTTTTGCTGCTTTTCCTAAACTTTCATAGTGAAGCAAGGGAGCATGGTCCCCGTTGGCAATCAATGATTTGAATTTCTCATTCATTTCAATGGCCCAGTCATAACCGGCATTGGGTAATTTCCAGTCCATGATTCCGAGGTTGTGCACCATGTTACCACTTCCGATGATCAACACGCCTTTCTTGCGGAGGGAAGAAAGTTCTTTGGCCAGTTCATAATGGAACTCCGGATTTTTTGTGTAGTCAATGCTAAGCTGAATCACGGGAATTTTTGCTTCCGGAAACATTCTCTTCACCACGGACCAGGTGCCGTGGTCGAGACCCCATTCATGGTCCAGACCAACCGGAGTTTTATGGATGATGGATGCCGTCTCTTTTGCCAACGCTGGGTCACCGGGTGCAGGATATTGAACATCGAAGAGGGCTTTCGGGAAGCCGTAAAAGTCATGAATGGTCTGAGGCTTCTCCATGGCGGTGACGTGAGTGCCCTTGGTAAACCAATGTGCCGACACACACAAGACCGCTTTAGGAGCAGGCAGCTCGTTGCCCAATTTTTCCCAGTATTCGCTGAATTCATTATCTTCAATACCGTTCATGGGCGATCCGTGCCCGATAAAGAGTAGTGGAGTTTTAGTTTCAAGAACGTCCAGACTGTTACTTAATTTATTGAGGTCTTTTAATGAATTCATGGTTGATATACCAACACCGCAACCTGTAAAAAAGTTGCGGTTTATAATTTTGGGACCGATTAAAAAGGGGTGATTTGATTAAATTTGGGCTTCTTGTAACAAACCGTATTTCCCATCGTCTTGCCAGTGTAATCAATGAACTTGGAGACTTTTCAAAACTCAGTTTTTCCAGTCAAGAACAAGCTTTTTCGCTTTGCTTTCCGCCTTTTGGGAAACAGTGAGGAGGCCAAGGATGTCGTACAAGAAGTGTTTATAAAAGTCTGGAAAGGCCGTGATCAGTTGAGTGAAATTCAGAATCTGGAGGCTTGGTGCATGCGCATCACCAAAAACCTATCCCTGGACCGGTTACGGCAACAACAGCGACAGGCGACTGATTCAATAGAAAAGGGATTCCAGGTTCAGCATTCAGACTTATCGCCACTTGAGAATATAGAAATTAACGAAAGCATGAAAAGGATTGGAGACCTGATGGCGGCGTTGCCGGAGAAACAAAGGCAGGTGATGCACCTTCGCGACATCGAAGGGTATAGTTACAATGAAATATGTGAAATCCTGGAAATTGACATGAGCCAGGTAAAAGTAAATCTGTTCCGCGCCCGGAATGCCGTGCGCGAGAAACTACAAAAAATTGATACCTATGGACTCTAAGCAAATTGAGCAACTGCTCGAAAAATACTGGAGCTGCGAGACTTCGCTGGAAGAAGAGCAGCAGTTGCGAGATTTTTTTCGCGGCAACACTATGCCAGAATCACAAAAAGACGCTGCTGAGTTATTTCGTTTTCTCGATATAGAAAAAAGTAAGTCTTTGAATGAAAATTTTGAAAATCATGTAACAAAGCATCTGCGCAAACGTCGTGAAGGTAAGATCATCAGTATGGTAAGTTTTACAAACATTGC
>JAYWDP010000070.1:0-7516 GCA_043779775.1 Cyclobacteriaceae bacterium | reverse complement strand
TAGCATTCACTACGAAGGCCACTTTCCGCAAGCCGTAGGCAAATGGGATCTCGAACTTGACGGCGACGTGCGGTCACCAAATTATGTGAACAATTTCTTTGGATGGGGAAATGAATCTGTCTTTAACCAAAACATCAATGAAGACCCTAACATTCGGGTTTCAAGCTCTATTGATTATTATCGTTTGCGTTTTCGGGAATTTAAAGGGGAAGTTAAACTCAGTCGAAAGATCGGACAATGGAGTTATATAAAAGCAGGTCCGGTGTATCAACGGGGCGAGGTTATTGATCCTACGGGAGACCGCTACATAAAAGATTATAGTGCCAGTCTTTCGGAGCCTATTCTTGGTTTGCCAAAAGATTTCGGCGGCGTGACTTATACAGTGGGTATCGATAAACGGGATAACATTGGATATACCACGCGGGGCATTGTGCTTAAACAGACCTCGCGGGTAATGCAAAACTTTGGAGGTTCAGGGTTTACTTCAAGCAATGCCTCATTTACATTATATCAGTCCTTTCGATTACCTGCCCGAGTTACGTATGTGTTCAATGCAGGGGGCGGTCATAATACAGGTGCTTATCAATTGTACCAGGCTCAGACACTCGATGGGATAAGGGATATACGCGGTTTCCACAAGACACGCTTCTATGGCGACACAAAAGTTTATTTTAATAATGAAGTGCGGATTAAATTAGGCAGCCTGCGTACGTACCTGTTTCCGGCAGCTATCGGCGTGCATGCCTTTTATGATGTAGGCAGGGTATGGTACACCGATAACAACGGTATCGATCCTTCGGCTGTTTCAGGCATATCTGACCAGTGGCACAAAAGCTACGGTGGCGGACTTTGGTTTACCCCATATAATTTGATAACCATCGTTGCCGAAGTCGCGCATTCAGTGGAAGGCACGTTATTTTACCTTCGTTTGGGATTTCTATTCTGATCCACATTGAATGTTAAGAAACATAAGCCGGGATACAATAAACAGCCATGTTGCCCAACGGTTCTGTCTTTTCTGAAGAAAATTTCATATCCGGTCATGGGAGAAGGATCGGCTTTTTCAATATTTCTTCCCCTGAATTAATGAGTAGATTTTGTTAATTTGTTTGTCGGTGTTATACTTGCCAAAATAAATCAAATAATGGGTAGGGGAGACAAAAAAACTAAAAAGGGTAAGATATCAATTGGATCTTATGGCGTGGCCCGGAATAAAAAGGCCATTAAGGCAAGATTGAAGAGAGTGAATTCCGCAAAACCAGTAGTATTAGCGGCCGTGGTGGCTGTTGTTGAAGATAAGCCAAAAGTAAAACGAGCACCCCGTAAGAAGGAAGCTGCAGCTGAGTAATGAAGAATAGAATTTGTACAATGGCCTGGTGGTGGCATCGTTCAGACACTGATCGGTGTATGGCTATTGTATAATTTTTTTATAAAACTAAATTATAGGCCCGCTCCGATCATTCGGAGTGGGCTTTTTTATTTATGTCGAAAAAAATTGACACAATTGAGTTTGGGATAACCAAAATTGTATGAAGTATAAACTGATAACACATTCGAAGAAACTGCTTGCTGATACGCTTACGCCAGTCAATATTTACTTAAAGCTGCGCGACGTCTATGCGGGAAGTATTCTGCTGGAAAGTTCAGATTATCACGGGCATGAAAACAGTTTGTCATTTATTTGCTGTGACCCCATAGCTTCTTTCCAGGTGAAAAAGGATACCATTGAAACACGTTATCCAGATCATACTAAGAATATTGAAAAGGTTATTTCCCGTAGCCAGGTGCCAGAAAGGTTAGATGATTTCAGGCAGGCTTTTGAAGTAAACCCTGTTCCGGAACATTTTTCCATTGGCCTTTTTGGATACTTGGCTTATGATGCTATAAAATATTTTGAGGACATCGAACTGAAAATTTCAGATGCTTTAGTGCCGGAGATACTCTACAAGGTCTATCGCTACGTAATTGTCGTGGATCACTTTTCAAATGAGTTGACGCTCTTTGAAACAATGCTTGCCGATCGTGCAAGTGTATCGGATGGTTTGGAGAAGTTGGAACAAATCATTTTCAGTAACCGGTTCTCTACTTTTCCGTTTCAGCTCGTTAGCGAAGAGACTTCCAACTTTTCCAATAGCGAATTTCTGAAAATTGTGGAGGATGGAATTAAAAATTGCAGACGTGGCGATGTTTTTCAAATTGTGTTGTCAAGAAGATTCATAAGAGGTTTTAAAGGAGATGAATTTAATGTCTATCGTGCCCTTCGATCAATTAATCCTTCACCTTACCTGTTTTATTTCGATTACGGAAGTTTTAAAATTTTTGGTTCTTCACCGGAAGCACAAATTCAGATTAAAGGCAAGGAGGCAAACATTTATCCAATTGCTGGGACCTTTAGAAGATCAGGTAATGACAAAGAGGATTCTGAGATTGCTGCGAGGCTATCCAGGGATGAGAAGGAAAATGCAGAGCATGTCATGTTGGTTGATTTGGCCAGAAATGATTTAAGCCGGGACGCAAAAGATGTTACGGTGGAGGTGTTTAAGGAAATACAGTATTATTCGCATGTGATTCACCTGGTGTCTAAAGTGACCGGACAGCTCCACGCAAATACTTCTCCCTTACAACTTGTGATCGATACATTTCCGGCAGGTACACTTTCTGGTGCGCCCAAACACATGGCAATGAAATTGATAAATCAATATGAAAATGTGAATCGCAGCTTTTACGGAGGTGCCATAGGGTTTATGAGCTTCCAGGGAGATTTCAATCATGCTATTATGATCCGGACTTTTTTAAGTAAGGATAATAAATTGATTTGCCAGGCGGGGGCTGGCGTGGTAGCCAGATCTGTTCCTCAAAGTGAACTTCACGAAGTGAATAATAAACTGGAAGCGCTGAGAAAAGCCATGACCATGGCGGAACATCTTTAAATGGAGTAAAGCCATTGATCTTATGAAAATCCTGGTACTCGATAATTATGATTCTTTCACTTATAACCTTGTTCACATTATTCGCGAACTGGGACATAAACCTGATATTTTCAGAAATGACAAAATAGGGCTTGAAGAAGTAAAGAAGTATGACAAAATATTGTTGTCGCCGGGCCCCGGAATTCCGGATGAAGCCGGAAGCATGAAACAAATCATCAAGGAATATGGGCCTTCCAAAAGTATTCTGGGTGTTTGCCTGGGACACCAGGGGATTGCAGAAGTGTATGGTGCTGTGTTATATAATATCCCCCAAGTTTTGCACGGAGTTACTTCGAAAGCCATCGTAATTGACCCTGCGGAAAAGATATACAAGGGTCTTCCTGAAAGTTTTGAAGTCACACACTATCATTCCTGGGCAGTAGTTCCAGAGAGTATCCCGGCCGAATTAAAAGTCACAGCGGTAAACAAGGATGGTCTTGTGATGTCCTTAACACATCATAGTCATGATGTTCGTGGCGTTCAGTTTCATCCTGAATCGGTGATGACGGAGCATGGAAAATTAATTATTGAAAACTGGATTAAGATTTAAAAAGCGAGGCCGGCTGGAAGCAGTATGAAGGAAATATTAAATGAATTGATTGGGCACAGGTCCTTGAATAAAGAGACCGCCCGTAAGGTATTGGTTGACCTGGCATCAGGTAAATACAATCAAAGCCAGATGAGTGCTTTTATGACGGTCTATATGATGCGTGCCATTACCATTGAGGAATTGCAGGGTTTCCGCGATGCAATGCTGGAACTTTGTATCCCGATGAAATTTGATTTGCCGGTCATGGATGTTTGCGGTACTGGCGGTGACGGAAAAAATACGTTTAATATTTCTACTCTTTCATCATTTGTGGTGGCAGCAGCCGGACAACCGGTTGCTAAACATGGAAACTACGGAGTGTCGTCAGTAAGCGGTTCGTCCAATGTGCTTGAATACTTTGGATATAAATTCAGCAATGACCGGAATGAACTCGAACGATCCCTGGAGGCGGCCAATATTTTCTTTATGCATGCACCACTGTTTCACCCCGCCATGAAGAATGTGGCACCTATCCGCAAGGAGTTGGGAGTAAAAACTTTCTTCAATATGTTGGGGCCAATGGTAAATCCATCTTTTCCACCGCGGCAATTGGTAGGGGTTTTTAGCCTTGAATTGGCCCGCCAGTATGGATATTTATATCAAGAAACCCAAAAGGACTTTGTGATACTTCATGATGTTCAGGGTTATGATGAAATTTCGCTTACAGGTCCTTTCAAAATATTTTCAAATGAAGGAGAAAACCTCATTGAACCGGAAGATCTTGGCTTGCCGGAAATAGATCCTGAAGAACTTAGGGGTGGTTCATCCGTTGAAGAGTCGGCAAAGATATTTATGAAAATTCTGAAAGGTAATGGGACATTAGCTCAAAACTCAGTGGTGATTGCCAATGCGGGAATGGCTCTTTATTGTTGTGATCGCAAATCGGGACTGGAATCCTCGATGGCGAAGGCAAAGGAATCGTTGGAATCAGGAAGAGCGTTGGAAACTTTTAAAAAACTTATTGGGTAACATGAGCATTTTAAACGAGATATTGGCATATAAAAAAATAGAAGTTGCTGAGCGAAAGGAATTTTATCCGGTGGAATTGCTGGAAAGGAGTATTTACTTTAATGTGCCTGCAATTTCACTTAAGAAAAATTTGTTGAGGGATGATGGGACCGGAGTCATCGCAGAAATAAAACGTAAATCTCCGTCTAGAGGAATTATTAATTCAGATGTTTCGGTAGAACGAACTTCCGTCGGTTATTTACAAGCAGGAGCATCGGCGCTATCGATCCTGACGGATCATCACTTTTTTGGCGGAAGTAATGTAGATTTGACGGAAGCAAGAATATTTAACCGGTGTCCAATACTTCGGAAGGATTTTATTATTGAGGAGTATCAGATTGTAGAAGCTAAATCAATCGGTGCTGATGTGATTTTATTAATCGCTGCCGCACTTAATGCTAAAAGACTGAAGGAGCTTTGTTCCTTTGCCCATAATATTGGTTTGGAGGTGTTACTGGAAGTTCACAATCAGGAAGAGTTGAATAATAATCTTAGCGCGGGCGCGGATTTGATCGGTGTTAACAACCGCAACCTTAAAACATTTGAGTTAAATATTGAGATCAGTAAGAACCTTGTTGAATTAATTCCAGATTCCGTCGTTAAAGTTTCTGAGAGCGGCATCGAGTCCCCAGAGGTTATTATTGAACTGAAACGTTTTGGATTTCGCGGGTTCCTTTTGGGACAAACCTTTATGCAAAACAGGTTTCCAGAGAATGCCGCCAAGGATTTTATTGGAAAATTGAGACATCTTGAAGCAAAATTCCTTGAAAAGAAATAATAAAATATTGCTCAAAGTCTGTGGCATGCGAAATAGGGAAAATATTTTACAGGTGGCTGGAGTACGCCCTGATTACATGGGATTTATTTTCTTTAAGGACTCAAAGCGCTTCGTGGGAAAGGAATTTCAAATACCTGAAGATTTTCCGGCGACCGTAAAACGTGTAGGTGTTTTTGTGAATGAAGATATTTCGGAAATTCGCAGGTTAACGGCTAAACATTCTCTTGATTTTGTACAACTACATGGTGAGGAGACAGTTGAGATGTGTAGCG
Source organism: Cyclobacteriaceae bacterium (assembly GCA_043779775.1). Classification (GTDB taxonomy): domain Bacteria; phylum Bacteroidota; class Bacteroidia; order Cytophagales; family Cyclobacteriaceae; genus ELB16-189. The sequence goes on along the minus strand of JAYWDP010000070.1, from coordinate 1,900 downwards.
AGTTGAAAAAAGAGGGCATAGGAATCATTAAAGTATTTTCTATCGGTGATACTTTTGATTTTCAGAATTTGAAGCCTTACAATGAAGTAGTTGACTTTTTCTTGTTTGATACCAAAGGAAAAAATTATGGTGGAAGCGGCCTGACTTTCAATTGGAGGACGCTGGAGTCATATGATCAGGAGATTCCTTTTTTCCTTAGCGGGGGGATATCGCCTGATAATATCAGGGATTTAGCGTTATTGAATGAAATGAATCTGCATGCGTTGGATATTAACAGCAAAGTGGAGCAAGAGCCAGGTTTAAAGGATATTGGATTGATAAGACAAATTGAAATTGAAATGAAGAACCTATGAGTTATTCAGTAAATGAAAATGGCTATTACGGCCAGTTTGGCGGAGCTTATATTCCTGAGATGTTATACCCGAATGTGGAGGAACTCAGGAAGAACTATTTGAAAATCATTGATGATCGCGAATTTCAGAACGACTTTAAATGTCTTTTAAAGAATTATGTTGGCCGTCCGACGCCGTTGTATTTTGCATCACGCCTTTCTGAAAGGTATAATGCTAAAATATATTTGAAGCGGGAAGACCTCTGCCATACCGGCGCTCATAAGATTAACAATACGATTGGTCAGATATTGCTGGCGAAAAGATTGGGCAAACGAAAAATTATTGCGGAGACAGGCGCCGGGCAGCATGGCGTAGCGACAGCAACCGTGGCAGCGCTTATGGGGCTTGAATGCGTCGTGTATATGGGCAAGCATGACATGGAAAGGCAGCGACCTAATGTGGAGAGAATGCGGATATTGGGGACAACGGTTGTTCCTGTTCTGAGCGGGAGTATGACACTTAAAGATGCTACCAATGAGGCCATGCGTCACTGGATTAATCATCCATCGGATACGCATTATATTATCGGTTCTGTGGTGGGACCTCACCCATATCCCGACATGGTAACGCGTTTTCAATCAGTAATTAGCGAAGAAATAAAAGAACAGTTGATCACAACTGAAGGAAATCCATTCCCGGACTATGTAATCGCCTGTGTGGGTGGAGGAAGTAATGCCGCAGGAGCATTTTATCATTATCTCAATTCTGAACATGTTAATCTGGTTGGTGTCGAGGCTGCCGGAAAAGGAAATGATTCCGGTGAGTCAGCAGCAACTACCGTATTGGGTAAGCCTGGTGTATTACATGGCAGTAAAACTTTACTTATGCAGACTGAGGATGGTCAGGTAGTTGAACCTTATTCCATTTCGGCAGGGTTGGACTATCCGGGTATCGGTCCGATGCATGCGCACCTTTTTGAGACGGGTCGTGTTCAGTTCATGAGTGTTACTGACGATGAAGCCATGGAGGCTGGCATTGAGTTGAGCAGGACAGAAGGGATTATCCCGGCAATTGAAACGGCACACGCTGTTGCGATATTGAAGAAAATGCAATATGACCGCGACGATGTGGTGGTGATTAATCTTTCGGGAAGGGGTGATAAGGATTTGGAGACGTATATAAAATGGGGAAAATATTAGGAATAGTAAGCAGTAGCCAATAATAAAGTAGACAAGGAATATAGCAAAGTTTAAAAGTTAAAATTACTATCACATGAAAGGAAATTGTCTCCTCACAATCCTAATTATATTCGGTAATTGCACTTCCAAAAAGGGATCTGAGGCTACGTTGGACCCAATTGTTTATGCAACGGAGATTGATGGTTGGCATAAAAAGAGAGTCGAGGAATTGAAGGGACCCAAAGGCTGGTTAAATGTCACCGGATTATTTTGGCTTAATGAAGGCATCACCACCTTTGGAAGCGGCTCCCAGAATAATATCGTTTTCCCGGAAGGTAAAATTCCAGAGTTTGCAGGGTTTTTCATGCTTAAACAAAATACGGTTTTACT
>JAYWDP010000069.1:0-7518 GCA_043779775.1 Cyclobacteriaceae bacterium | reverse complement strand
ACCCCCAGTGACTTCAGCATTTCTAAATACTGTTTGGTCCTTGGCTTCTCGAAGTTGAAGTCTTCGATCAGGACAATGGAGTTGTCTTTAGCCTTGTAGGTCAATGCCGACTTGCGGGCGAGATCTTTGACTTTCTTATTCAACTTAAAAGAATAATCGCGGGGAGTAGGACCGAATACACGGCCACCACCTTTGAATAGAGGGTTCTTGATGTTACCCGCACGGGCACCACCAGTTCCTTTTTGCTTCTTGATCTTTCTGGAAGAACCCCTGATTTCGTTGCGCTGCTTGGATTTATGGGTACCCTGACGTTGGTTCGCCAGGTGACTTTTTACATCCAGCCAGATGGCATGATCATTGGGCTCGATGCCGAAAATCTCTGCAGAGAGACTGACCTTTCGCCCGGTTTTTTCACCGCTGTATTTTGTAACTGCTATGTCCATCACTTTTGCAGAATTATGGTTGAGTTTTTCGCACCTGGAACAGATCCACTGACCAGGATCAGGTTGTGCTCCGCCATGATTTTCACCACCTGTAGGTTGGTGACTTTCACGCGGTCGTTGCCCATGCGGCCGGGAAGACGCTTTCCTTTGATCACGCGTGATGCAAATGAAGCATTACCCATTGAGCCGGGTGCCCTAAGTCTATTGTGCTGGCCATGGGTTTGTCCACCCACACCCTGGAAGCCATATCGCTTCACTACACCTTGAAAACCGTGGCCTTTAGAAGTCCCCACGGCATCCAAAAAATCACCTTCGGCAAACACATCCTGAATACGGACTTCCTTGCCGAGTTCGGCAAATCCATTGAACTCTGCGCCGAAGTCACGAAACTCAACCACATCCCGCTTGGGTGTGGTATTAGCTTTCTTGAAGTGACCTACCAGCGGCTTGGATGTGTTCTTTTCTTTCCTTTCTCCGAAGGACAATTGCAAGGCCGCGTAACCGTCACTTTCCTGGCTCTTAACCTGGGTGACTACACAAGGGCCTGCCTCGATGACTGTGCAGGCAATATTCTGGCCGTCCTGGCCATATATGCTTGTCATTCCAATCTTACGTCCTATAATTCCAGGCATGGTTGAAACCTATTTTGCTGTTTTTAATCCGATTTGCGGGTTTTGTGCCGCAAAAAGGACTGCAAAGATAGGAACTGGGCCGGAGTTACCAAGAGGCCAATTCAAAAAAACATAAGGAATTGAAGGATTTAACCACCAACTGGTATGCAATCGAAGCTAATAATTGATTATCAGAAGGTTACAATATTAAACCCAGATAGCATGCACTTAAATTTTCTCAACGCCAAGCCCTGGCTTGTCAGAGCACTGCATAATTCCGTCTTTTAAAATGAACCCGCCTTTAACGATATCTCTGGCGAGATCCAAGCTGCCATCCAGGTCGATGTACTTTGTATTGGAGCACGCAAAAGCAGCGTGTAAAGCAGCTGTAATGCTAATGATACTTTCATCATTGCAACCCCAGAAAAGGTCAATCCCCTCCCTCAATCCAATATCCGCAATCTTCAGACCCTCGCTGATGCCCCCGCATTTCATCAGCTTGATATTGAAGATCCCCACCGCACTCGGGGGCTTAATCAATTCCAATGCATCATTAGCTGAAAGCAGGGATTCATCGGCAGCAATCTTCCTTCTGACTTCTTCGGGCAACTGCCTGATTTCTCCCACCGCTTTGGCAGGCAAGGGCTGCTCAATTAATTCGATGCTGAGATTTTTGGTTCTCTTGTAGAATTCGATGGTCTGGGCCGCAGTATATCCCTGGTTTGCGTCAATGCGTATGAAAAACTTCATACCGAATTTCTCCCGCAATTTCACCAGCCGTTCAATATCCTCTTCAAGGTTTTTTCCAATCTTCACTTTCAATGCCTTGAATCCCAGTCTCCCGTACTCTTCGGCTTCCTTTAGCGTGTCTTCTACATTTTTAATACCGATAGTATTTGATGTCGGCATTGACTTTATTTTCTGACCCAGGTATTTGACCAGAGGAACCCCGAGGAATTTGGTAAAAGCATCATGCAAAGCAATATCGAGCGCCGCGCGTGCAGCGGGCGTCTTCGGAAACTTCTGCCATACTTCGAAAAGCAGTTGATGGATTTCGCGGATATCCCGACCCACCAGAAACTCAAGGTTATTTTCTTTCAGTGCCGCCTGGGTATGATCCAGATTTTCACCGGTGACATATTCGCTGGGATTTGCTGCCCCGATCCCCGTAATACCATTTTCAAGGGAGATTTCAACAAAAGCATTGAGGACTTCATCAATAGTTTTAAAAGCGATGGTGTAAGGCTTGGTGTTGCCAAGATCAGCACTCCAAACTTTGATGTTCTTTATTTTCATATATGCATTTGTCTGCTGGCTACCGATTATACCTGGGCAATCTTCGCATCGATCAACTCCTTAAAGATGGGTATTAATGAATCGACGCCGTCCTCCAAAGGAAGGATTGCAGGTATGCCTAACTCCTTTTGATATTTAGCTGCGTAGTCACGTGTTTCTTTCTCCGTGAGTTTAGCTGAATTAACGGTGATAGCAACCGTAGGAGCTCCGTATGTTTTTATTAAACCTATTTCGTCTTTCAGTTCAGGAAGGTACGCCGGATAATATTCCATATCCTTGTATTGTTTGCGTGCAGGATTATGCTGCAACACTACCGCTTCTGCCGCCGCGGATACAATCCACTCCGCACCCGCCGGACCGCTGGGATTGCGAAGGGATGACTGCCCTTCAATGAAAATGATATCGGGTTTCACTTCCTCCCAACATTGCACAATGGCATGCTCCATTTCACCTGAAATAAAATCATTCAGGGTCGAGTCGAAGATGAATCCATACTTCGCACCTTGCATCCAGCCGGTCTGGCCGGTATATATCATCTCTGCTTTAAAGCCGGCGTTGCGCATGGCCTCTGTCAGAAAACGTGTAGTCGTTCTTTTGCCCAAGGCACAATCAGTTCCCAACACCGCCACCTTAGGACATTTTACATTTACAATGCCGCCTGACCAAAAATGGAGGTCCTTAAACTTTTTGGGTTTGCGGACATCGATAATTTGTAGCCCTTTGGATTTCGCCAAGTCCGCCAGATCAGGATGGTCTGAAACATAATCATGCAATCCATTCACCAGGCTCAGGTTGTTTTCGAGAGCTTCCCGGAGCAGAATACGGAGCGAGTCCGGAATAACGCCTCCTTTCGTAGCCACACCGATTACACAGAATTCAGCCTTGACAGGACTTCTTTTTACAAATTCACTGATGGATGCAAAAACCGGAATATTCCTGTTCTTACCATCGAGTACCTCACCTGCATCTTTTCCCACCTGCTTTTGATCGATAACACCTAGCACATGATAACGATCTGTCCCCCGAATAAGTCCATGGGCAGTCTTGCCGTTATTACTGTCCAGGTAGCCGGCCGTGAGAATGATTGCATTACTTTTTTGCATAAAAAGAATTTAAGCGCGAAAATTCGTCCAAACAAAATTAATGTGCAACCCCACCATTTAATGGTCGTAGGTTATTCTGAATTGTCGTAAGTCAGGCATGTGTTCTTTCTGCCGATTCAATTCGTAGCCATAGATCAGTTGCCCGAGGTCACGCATAAACGGGAACCCGATAGCCTTATATTCCTGCAGTGGATAAAAATTCTTGTACGTAAAATCAAATGGCCCAGGCATGGCTTTATTATTCACCATGTGGTGGGTTCCTTTCAGCACTCTGCGCAGGGGGAGAATGGAGTCCGTATTAATGAGCATAGGCTGACTGTAAATCACCGTGTCATTTCTGACAAAGCGTACTGCTTCCGTATAACGGTTTTGGTCAGGAGGAAGTAGCCGGTCAAAGCGGTGAAGAATTCTCATGTTGTAACCCTTGGCCGGCAGGCGTTCATGGATGGCCCGTTGACCCATAAATTCATACAAGCAGTTGGCGGCGTCATTATCACTGACTATTAAAATCTTTTTGACATAGTGCGCTATTGAGGGTAATCCGTTTTCTGATGTGGTGTCTTTCCTTACGGATCGCTGGCCAGCAACCATACTATCCTGAAAGGCCGGGATAAATTTCGTGAGACCTTTCACGCCCAGTTCATTCAGTTTTTCGAAAGCCAGCAATACCAGCGGTAGCTTCACGGTAGAGGCCGGGTAGAAATAATGCGTAGAATCGACATTAAAATAAAAGGATTTGAAGCCTGGCCGGTTATTTGCATCCCGGTTTATCTTGGTATAGATGATTTGTACCTCCAGCGAATCCTGAAGATCCAGAACGGATTGGAACTTTGCCGGCTGGGTTTGCATTAGGTTACGCAGAAAATGTTCGTCTTCTTTTACTGAACGGGTGCATGACGAAAGGAGTAGAATAAAAAAGAGTGAACGTTGAAATGACATAATCTATATTCTTTGAAAATGAGAATGGGCAATTTAACGTAAATTTGATCCCAATATCATATGAAAAAAAACACAACCATGAAGTACTGGATGATCGCTGGATGGATGCTATGGGGATGGCAAATCCAGGCACAAAGCCTTGTGGGGACCTGGCAGCTTACCGATGAGAAGACGTGCTTTCAAAGCGAAATGAAAGAAAGCCAGACAGAAAAAGAGTTGCTTCCTCAAATGGGCGGGGACAGTCAGAATTCGACTGCCCGGATTTTTATCCTCGATGCCAAGGGAAAGGGCAAGGAAGGTGTTTTCACTTCCGGAAATAGAAAAGGCAAGGAGGTTAGTTCCTTTCAGTACAAACTGAATGGTCAGGAACTGTTGATGCTCGATAGCAAATCCGGCATCATGATCAGGCAATTGATCATTGAAGAACTTTCAGCCTCTACCCTTCGGCTTCACGACGCAAAAAAAGAATGTGAAATTAAAACGTTTACCAGAATCAAATAATGCTTACCGAGACGCAATCCAAACGCGACATACGCAAACTGAAGCTGGATGAGTTGAAGGAATTTTTTGTCCAACACGGAGACAAGGCATTCCGGGCACAGCAGGTTTACGAATGGCTATGGAAAAAATCGGCGAAGGATTTTGATCAAATGACCAACCTCTCACTTGCCACGCGTGATCAGTTGAAGGCTCACTTTATCATCAATCATATCCTGGTTGACACCATGCAGCGAAGTACGGATGGCACCATTAAAAATGCTGTGAAGCTGCACGATGGCTTAATTGTTGAATCTGTATTAATTCCCACAGAAAAAAGAATCACTGCTTGTGTTTCTTCTCAGGTGGGTTGCAGCCTGGCGTGCAAGTTCTGCGCTACTGGCCGGCTCAAGCGCATGCGCAACCTCAACCCCGATGAGATCTATGATCAGGTTGCTGCGATCAAACAACAGGCAGAGCTATTTTTTGGAAGACCTTTGACCAACATCGTGTTTATGGGCATGGGAGAACCTTTGCTCAACTACAACAATGTGATGGCGGCCATTGACAAAATTACTTCACCACAAGGTCTCAACATGGCCGCTAAGCGCCTGACCGTTTCTACGGTTGGCATCGCCAAGATGATCATGACAATGGCCGATGACGAAGTTAAATTTAATCTGGCGGTATCCCTTCATTCGGCAATCCATTCAACACGCTCTTCCATCATGCCCATCAACGAAACAAACTCTTTGGAGGAACTTGGTGAAGCGCTAAAATACTGGTATGCAAAACGAAAGAAGAAAGTCACGTACGAATATGTAGTGTGGAAAGGAATCAACGACACGCAGGAAGACGCGGAGGCATTGTTAAAGTTTTGTAAAATCATTCCATGCAAAGTCAACCTTATTGAATATAATCCCATCGACGATGGAGAATTTCAACAGGCGACCGATGAAGCATTAAATATGTACATGGATTTGTTGGAGCGCCATGGCATTACTACGCGTATCCGTAAGAGCCGGGGAAAAGACATTGATGCCGCCTGCGGCCAACTGGCGAATAAGGCATGAGTTTCAAAAATCCCAACGCAACTTTTTAGCTCCTTCTTTCATCTTATCCTCACATGAAGATGAAGTATGAAGGCAGAATATTAATTGTAACACTCTTATTACTTGCTGTCCCATTGCTCGTTTCTTCACAAAAGCTCATCAAAGGGATTGTGATTGATTCGGCATCGCTGGAGGGCCTTCCGGGTGTACACGTCCAGGTGATAAATACAAATCAGGCCCATGTTACTGATGCGAATGGGATCTTCACCATTTTAGTTAATCCAGGAGATACGTTAATATTCTCTATGATCGGCTATACAAAGTCCGCTCTGCCCATACATGTCGAAGATGAAATCATGTTTGTACGCATGCACGATGAAAATATAATGCTCAAAGAAATTATCATCCGCGACCGACCGCTGTACATCAACCCGAAACATATTGCTTCCCCTACCCTTGAGGGTACAAAACCCCTGCAAGCCGCTCCGGGGGGCATGAACTTTGCCTATTTCACCAAACAGGAAAGAGAAAAGAGAAAGTTGGTGAAAGTGCTGGAAGAATTGGAAAATGCGAGGGTTTATATAGAGGTTGTTAATGACCCAGCACTAAAAGAAGATATTCTCGACCAGTACCTTGTCACCGATGCCGGGTATTACGAATTGCTGGCCTACTTCAATGAACATAATAGTGATGTTATGCATTCCGCCAATGCCGGTATCATCCTGAATGCTTTACATTCCTACTTCAAAAAATCTTTGAAAAAGAGGTATTGATTTTACTATAAACCCGTAAAATTCTAATATCCCTTTTTTCGTAATTTGCAGTTCCTATAATTTTATGGAAGAACAACATTTTCAATCCTCAGAAAAAGTCCGCGACTTTGTGATCGGTATGAGTGACGGGCTTACCGTTCCTTTTGCCCTCGCAGCCGGTTTAAGTGGGGCCGTCAATGAAGCCAACATTGTCATTACTGCCGGCCTGGCAGAGATTGCCGCCGGCTCCATCGCTATGGGATTGGGGGGGTACCTGGCAGGGCGCACCGAGATCGAACATTACGACGCCGAAGAACAGCGGGAGTACGAAGAAATTGAAAAGCTCCACGAAGTGGAAATCCGGGAGACCAAAGAGATTTTTGCCGAATATGGATTGGATGATGGATTGCAGGAAAAGATTGCGCGGGAGATGGCAAAAAATCCCAAAATGTGGGTAGACTTTATGATGCGTTTCGAACTTGGACTTGAACGGCCAGATAAAAACCGGGCGCTCCAGAGTGCCATGGTCATTGGCGTAAGCTATGTGATTGGTGGTCTTATTCCCCTGAGCGCTTACTTTTTTACCGAAAGCGTAGCAGAAGGACTCAAATACTCCACCATTATTACGATGATTTGTTTGGTCTTGTTTGGATTGGTGAAAAGTAAACTTACCGGTCAGCCCCTTTTCAAAGGGACGATGCGGGTGGCGTTGGTGGGGGCGCTGGCGGCGGCGGCAGCCTACCTGCTTGCCAAACTCATAACTTAATTTAAAGTCTAAAGTTCAAGGTTCATTGTTCAAAGTCCGATGTTATTGGGCACCTAACTTTAGACCTTGAACATTAAAC
>JAYWDP010000068.1:0-2563 GCA_043779775.1 Cyclobacteriaceae bacterium | reverse complement strand
CGGTAAGTTTTGTGGGGGTAACATTGCTAAAAAAATTATAGATGCCTCCATTGGCAGACCGCTGCACAATGTAATTCTGGGGTGTGAAGTTCGGGTCTTGTGACCAGCTTAAATCTACGCCTCCGCCTGAAACTACGGAGCCTACATCGGTAATCCCGGTTGGAACTTTGTTTGAAAATGAATTGACGCACTTTAACAGAGAGATGCTTTTACTACCTCCGACATAGTTGTTCGTGATTTGATAACAATAATTGGTTTTACAAATGATATCGGTATCATTCAGGCTTTGGGCTCCTATGATCACATAATTAATGCCGTTTCGGGTGATGCTGTAATTTAAAACAGACGCGGTGTTTCCGGTATTCCATGTAAGTTGGTTTACATCGCTTTGTGCCGTAGCAGTAAAAATATCACTGCAAACAACGTTCGAATATGTGTAAGTATTATTGCAAGGATCATAGGCACCGAGCCTGAAGCAATAATAATTCGGATCAAGTTTGAGACCAGTAGCGGTGAAACTGCTGACGCCAAAGAAGGTTTGGTATTGCTGGAACCCTCCCGAATTTACTGCGATCTCCAGTTTGTATTGAATGTTTGCCGCAATACCGAAATCCAATTTCAGGCTGGTATTGTCAAGTGAGGTAAGCGTGTTAGTGGTTGGTGCAGGCAGTGAACTAAGTGTATTGAAGAGTTGCGTTTTAGCAGTACAGTTGTCTGCTGAGTTGAGATGACGGCCCCTCACGCTGGTGGTGTAGGCACCGGGGGGCACGTAAGCATACGGAGGTGTGATGATGTTGTTTGTGTAGGGCAAAATGTATTCAGGCGTGCCGTCATTATTGAAGTCAATCACATATTGATTGTAATTATTATCAACTACCTGAATGGAAGCCTTGTCTCCGGCGCAGGAATGAATTTCAAAATTAGGCTGGAGGTTTTGGTCTACGGTGATTGTAATATCATCCTTTTGCACACTAAGACTTTGATAAATAACAATAAGCGTATAAGTTCCTGGCGCGTTATAGGTATGTGTGGTAGGAGCATTGGTCACAAGAATGCCCGTGTTTTCGTAATCGATGGCGCATGGTGAACTTGAGGGTATACAGGTTCCTGGTAATAAATTCGTAAAATTAATCGTTAACGGCGCGCATCCTTTTTTAAAGTCCACCTGGAAGCGACCCAGACGGCTGGGGTAGGGTTGGGCGTTGGTGAGGAAGCTTGCAAGAATAAGAGCAAGTATGAATAAGTGTTGAAGTGTTAAAGTGTTAAAGTGTATAAGTTTTAATACAGGGCGACGTATTTGAGTTATTCTGGTCAATATGGTTGTACTATTTTTCAAGAATTATTATCAGATTATTCAACTCTATAAACTCATTCAGAACTTTAACACTCAGAACTTTAAAACCTAAACGCTTAAACACTTTAAAAACTCCTCCGCCTTCACCATTTCATCATGCATCAACCGGTCTGATTCAATAAACGGCACAACGGTCCGGAAAGTATTTACCAATTCTTCCAATCGTCCCGAAGTTAACAAGGGCCGCCTGAATTGAAGTGCTTGTGCTGCCGTAATTAGTTCGATGGCCAGTATGGAGTAGGTATTATTCACGATTCTATGGGCTTTCAACGCTGCATTGGCGCCCATACTGACGTGATCTTCCTGCCCATTGGATGAAACAATTGAGTCAACCGAAGCGGGGGTACAAAGTTGTTTATTCTGGCTTACCAGGGAAGCAGCGGTATATTGGGGTATCATCAATCCTGAATTGATACCTGGATTGGCCACGAGGTAATTCGGCAAATCGCGGGAGCCGCTGATAAGCTGATAGGTGCGACGCTCAGAAATACTACCCAGTTCAGCAACTGCAATACCCAGAAAGTCCAAAACAAGTGCCAGGGGCTGACCGTGGAAGTTTCCAGCAGAAATAATTTCATCTTCATCAGGGAAAATGTTTGGGTTGTCGGTTACGCCATTGACTTCTGCCAGAACTACGTTCGTGATGTAATCTATGGCATCGAGGCTGGCGCCGTGTACCTGTGGTATGCAGCGGAAGGAGTACGGATCCTGAACATGTTTTTTGGGTTGTGCAATCAACTGACTCCCCGAAAGAATTTCCTGTATTTCCTTAGCCACAGTTCCTTGTCCTTTTTGCGGCCTGATCTTGTGGACTTTTTTATCAAAGGGTTCAATCCTGCCGTCAAATACATCGAGTGACAGTGCACCGATGAGGTTGGCGAGTTTCAGCAAGCGATGAGCATTCAACACACACCAAACGCCGAACGCTCCCATGAACTGTGTCCCGTTCAACAAAGCAAGACCTTCTTTTGCCTTTAAGTGAATCGGATTCCAATGAAAATGATCCAGCATCTGTTTGGAAGAATATGTTTTGCCTTCGAAATTGACTTCGCCCAGACCAATCAGGGGCAGCGACAGGTGAGCGAGTGGCGCCAGATCACCGGATGCACCGAGTGATCCCATTTCGAAAATTTTTGGATAGACTTTATTGTTAAAGAGTTCAGTCAGCCGTTGCACGGTGGAAAGTTGGATGCCCGAGTAGCCATAAGA
>JAYWDP010000067.1:0-19045 GCA_043779775.1 Cyclobacteriaceae bacterium | reverse complement strand
AGTCTACCGCCTGCGCTATTTTACCGTCCTGGAAAAATGGTTCTGTGATATAAGTGATGTCATCCACGATTACATTACAGCCATCCAACTGCAGGGCTTTGATCCCCTGCGCGAAATCGCCAGCGCTGATGAATCCTGTTCTGAAGGCCAGGTCAGCCTTTGGCGCAACATCATGTACAATCTGCAACATGGCCCTGCCTTCATCCAGACCTGTGCCAAAAGGATAATCGAGGAGTACATGAACAGGTCGCGAATTTATCAGGTTAGTTGAGCTACCGGGCAGGTCATTGTTTCCCACGTCAATTGCAGCCTGATTTCCAGCTTGAGTATTATAACTGTCAGACATTACTCCCACTTTTACACCTGCACCACCGATATCAAATCCACTTCGCGCCAGGTTTGTCCGCATAGAGACATCGCCATTGCTGGAAATCAAGCCGCTGTTTCCCAAAGCTGCATACACAGGTCGAACGTAATTGATAAGTAAAGGCAGGGAATTCAGTTTAGTCAGGTTGGTTATTGGAAACAAACCTGTTATCAACAGGGTGCCTGGACCATTGTCAACTTCTGCGGTAAGGCCATACTCAGGCGTTCTTAAAAGAGTGAGCAAATTCTGGTACTGACCGTCCACAGCGATTACTTCTACCAGGATATTGGTTTTGTTGATCTGATAAATATCATTTGAGTTTGCCGGAGGTGCAATGTTATAAATGGTATGAAGCGAAGTCAATTCCGATCCGATAAGATCATTTACTTTCCCATCAGTGGGTGGCGGATAATAAGGGATAATGCAGGGACCAAGAATAATCAGTGCTTCATCGGTTGCCGTACATCCATTGATCGGATCCGTGACGGTGAGGGTATAGGTTCCAGCTGCATCGACCGTAGGGGTTGCCGAGTTGCCCCCGGATACAATGTGTCCTCCGTTACTGACTGTCCAATTGAACCCCGCATTGGCAGTTGAAGATGATCCTTTGAGCACCGTCGTAAGCTTAGCGCACGTTACCGCATCATCGGGTCCCGCACTTGCATTCGGTTTAGTATTGTTCAATGTCACAAGAGCAACATCCGTCGCCTTACAGCCATTCAAAGAATTAGTGACCGTAACAGTGTAGGTTCCGGCTGCGTCGACTAAAGGTGTCGATGTATTTCCTCCTGATACAATATTCCCTCCAAGGGTTGCAACCCATATGTAGGTAGCATTCAAAGTAGTGGATGACCCAGATAAAGCAATTGATGATACCGTACAGGTGAGCACTTTGTCAGGACCTGCATTGGCATTCGGTGCAGTTCTGTTCAGTGTTACCAGGGCAATATCGGTGGCGGTACATCCTCCCGAAGCTGTTGTTACGGTTAAGGTATAAGTACCTGCAGTGGTCACGGTTGGTGTCGCAGTATTTGCCCCTAAAGAAATATTTCCTCCATTGCTGGCTAACCAGCTAAATGTAGCACCCGCGGTGGATGATGAACCATTCAGGAGAAGGGGTGTGGTGGCACATGTCAATTCTTTGTCAGGACCTGCATTGGCGTTGGGCGTTGCGCAATTCTGATAGGGCGCATAGTTAATAGTAGCGCCGCTCTGAATGTTCACCTGCGTTGCGCTCCAGAGGGCGCCGTTAACATCAGAGTTTCCTGTTCCGGAACCAACATTAATAGCCGCATAAGGCGCCCATACGGTGCCCACCCATTTCGTATGTTGACCTCCCGATGAACCATTGGCGAGGTTGAATGCATAGCCTCCGGTGCCCTTGCCGTGAACTTCAGTATAAATCCTTGATGTGCTGCCTCCGTTGATAATCGAAGCGCTGCCTTTATTCAGATTAACATTCTGATATACATAAATTTGAAAAGTCCCTGAAGGATTATTCTGAAAGTCAAAGACAAATGCATTACTATTCTTGTTGTCGATGAGATCAAACACGTACACCCCCGGGCCACTCAAAGTAAGGACCTGGTTTCCTGAAAGTCTGACGTCATCATAGGCACCTGGCGTGATAGTGCGGGTAGTGGTGATATCAGGTAATTGAGGAAACGGCGGAAAGTTTGTTATCGAAGGTAAAGCCGGGAATGTAGGAAGAGAAGGGACGCCGGTTATATTACCCAGTGCCGGTGATGGGCCTGCATAAGTGGTGCCTACCGGGTGAGTAACTTTGCCCGATACGATTCCTCCTGAAACGACAATATTTCCATTGGCATCTATATTCCCGCCGATGTTTGCATTGGAACCAATGGAAACAATAGTACCGGAGGCAGACTGGCCATTGCTTGCAACGATTTTACCGCTAACAGAATTACTATTAGCCAATACGACCGTCCCATAACTAAAAATATTGGAAGTAAACGAAGCACTACCCGTCGTTTTAACGAGCATTAACCCCCCGACTGAACCGCCGACAATATTGGAAGATGACCCTATCTGCGTGGCATATCCAGGACTGGCAGGTAAGGTTGTTCCCGGACCCCCTTGTCCCGAAAACACAACAAAATCTTCCATCTTAAGTGGCTGACCCTGTGAAAAACCAGCCCTTGGAATCACCGAGTTAAAAAAAATAGACAGGCAGAAATAGAAGCAAACACGGTATCGCTTTCTCATTTCGGCTTGTTTGGAAGTGAATATGTAATTAATCATGGATTTTGGAGTGGTTCCCAACTTAAAAACTTAAATATAAAGATTGTTCAATGTATTGTGGTGGCCGCATCGTAATATATTGATTCACAAAATCTTATAAATACTCCCTGCATTCAGGCCGAATATCAACATAATTCAAATTGGGTTTGATTCATGCTTGGTGTAACTATGACGATCCGAAGCATTAGGGGCAAAGTTATTTTATGCATTGATTTCTCCCATTCCAATAATCGATGTACGGATCGCTAACACCACTCAGCATTTTTCTTACACACGACATAAATATTTGTATTACCTTATGGGCAAATAAACCACACAGAAAAGACAGCCGCTATGGAAGAGTCGGAAGCCGGTAAGAAGAAGAATGGTGAGGGTAAGGGCAAAGGCAGGGAGACCCTTTTCAGGGTAGCCTACCGAAACCAAATCACTCTGATTCAGATAGCCGATAATAAGGCTAACATTATCATCAGCATCAACGCTATGATTATATCCACTGTCATTGCCATCAGCGGGTATGGAGCTGTTTCCCATAGAATGGAATATGACAAGATAAACATCATTATTCCCATCGCTTTTATTCTCGTGAGTTGCCTGGTCTCCGCCATCTTCGCGATACAGGCGGCGAAGCCCAAACTCATCCGCCCCATGGCGTTAGACACGAACAAGGAAAAAGCAAGTCTTCTCTTCTTCGGCACCATTTCCAGGTATACCCAGGAGCAATACCTTCAGCGCATGAATGAACTTCTGTCCGTTGATCAAAATATTTATGACACGATGACAATTGATCTTTACAACCAGGGACTCATTCTTAGCAGGAAGTATGCGCTGCTAAACCGCGCCTATCGGATATTCATGTTTGGCTTTATACTCAGCGTGTGGGTCTTTTTAACATTTCTTGTTACGAACTAGGAGGAGTAAGGAGTAAGAAGTCGCGTCATCCAGACCCAGGAACCAAAAAGAATTCCAACCAGTGGCACTACCACTGCAATGATCATCAATGTATTGAATGTGTAAGCAGCCTGAAATGGAGCCCCGGTAATGGCTTTTACTATGGTGATAATGATCATTGTCCCCAGTACACCGAGTATCAATCCCAGTAAACTGCCGAATGTTGAAATGGTGACTTCACTTTCCACGGTGCTTATTGGTGTGTATGCAGAAATCTCGGGCTAGATTAATTTCCTTATCTCCATTGCTTGCGGGGGGTCAAATTATTTGAAAATCGTAATTATTGCTTTGAAATTCGTTTAATAAAACCTACAAAAACCCAATTCCTTTGTATTTAGAAACAGGCAACGGAATTCGTATGAAAATGAATAACACATGGTTTAAAACAAGGATATCTACACTTCTTCTTGTTTTTGCATTTTCCATTTTTACGCACTTTGTATTTTCGCAAAAAGTTGACAGCATAAAGACCATCAATCATTTTGGTGGTGCTGTAACAGTTACAAATAATGGGATCTCGTTACTACCCACTTTTTCGCTGGGCAAACCCGCGGTCATGTTTGATATGTCAGTGGGTAATAAAAAACTCAGTTTTGAACCCCAACTCAGATTTTCACTCGAAGGCAATCCATGGGCTTTCCTCTTTTGGTGGCGATATAAGTTGCTCAACACAGACAAGTTTCAGGTCAAGGTTGGAGCACACCCTGCGATTGCATTCAAAACGGTACCTACTATTTCAATGAATGGAGATACAAACGAAACCATCGTAGCACAACGCTATTTGGCCATGGAATTTTCTCCTAATTATTTCATCACAAAAAATATCAGTATCGGTATATATTACTTGCATTCACATGGTTTCGATGAAGGTGCAACAAAGAATACCCACTTTGTCACTATCAATAGTAATATTTCAAATATCAAACTTTCAGAACAGTTCTTCTTGAAGTTTAATCCACAAATCTATTATTTGAGAATGGATGAACTAGAAGGATATTACGTTACCGCCACATTTACTTTAGCCAGTAGAAATTTTCCCCTTTCTCTGCAATCTATTGTGAACCAGACTATAGAGACCAACATCCCGGCCAGGAATGATTTTGTGTGGAACGTAAGTTTGATTTACTCTTTTAACAAGGATTATGTTAAACACTAGCAACGAATTGGGAACCAGTAGTGTCTCATTTTGAAATTCTTAGCCACCAAGGCACTAAGACACTAAGAAAAAAACATCGTTGTGAACCTTGGTGTCTTAGTGCCTTGGTGGCTAAACAATCCTCCTTCTGAAACTGAGACATTACCGGAATAAATCAAAATTCACATTTTTGCTTGAAAATCGTAAATTCGATGGTATGGATAAGGTTGAGAGTTTAGAGGAGTTTTATAAAAGGAAATTCGATTGGATGCCGGAGAATATCCGCAATGAAATCGGGCATTTCAATCTGTTCCGCTTAGAACCATACGTAGAAGGTAAACCAACCAGCATACCGTACAAAAGAAGAGACTTTTATAAAATCATGTTGGTAAAAGGTCATAGCCAGGTTTACTTTGCCGATAAAGTAGTCCAAATAAAAAAGCAGGCCCTGTCGTTTTCCAATCCCCAGATTCCTTACAAGTGGGAGCATTTAGACAAAATCCGGGAAGGGATTTACTGTATTTTCAATCAACACTTCTTTCATCAGTTCGGGCAATTGAATCAGTATGAGATCTTCCAGCCCAACGGGGCACACATTTTTGAGCTATCGGATGAAGCGGCGACTCATGTGGGCGAAATTTTTGAGCGGATGGCGAAAGAGTTTAACTCGGATTATAAGTACAAATATGATGTGATCAGAAATCTGATTTTTGAATTGTTGCATTTTGGTTTGAAAATGCAACCTTCCCGTAATTTGGAAGAGCAGCCGATCAACGCTTCCCAAAGGATATCGGCATTGTTTCTGGAACTTTTAGAACGCCAGTTCCCGATCGATGATTCACACCCCACCGTGCAGTTGCGCTCGGCTTCTGATTTTGCTAATCAGTTGAATGTGCATGTCAATCATTTAAACCGGGCCATAAAAGAAAGCACTCAGAAAACAACTACTCAGCTGATTGCTGAACGTATTTTGCAAGAGGCGAAAATCTTATTGAGGCATAGTGCCTGGAATGTTTCTGAAATTGGCTATGCATTGGGTTTTACGGAAGTCACCCATTTCAACAACTTCTTTAAAAAACATGTACAAACAAGTCCTTTGAAATTCAGGAATGTTTGAATTTTGTAAGGTATTGTTTCGTTTTTGTTATCTCAGAGACAATCACTGATCTAATTTTGACTCGTGTTATCTGATATAAAAATTAATTTGTTACAAAATATGAAAAAGCGTAAACTAGGAAAGAGCAATCTGGAAGTGTCAGCCATTGGACTGGGCTGCATGGGCATGAGTTTCGGCTATGGCCCGCCTAAAGACAAAAAAGAAATGATTTCAGTGATTCGTGCTGCCGTTGAGAAAGGCGTTACCTTTTTCGATACCGCTGAAGTATACGGGCCATTCATCAATGAAGAACTAATGGGTGAAGCGTTGGAATCCTTCCGGGGGAATGTTAAGATTGCTACCAAATTTGGTTTCAAACCTTCTGCCAGCGATCCATCGAAGTGGAGTGAATTGGATAGCAGACCAGAACATATCAAACAGGTCGCAGAAGCTTCACTGAAAAGACTTAAAGTTGATGCCATTGATTTATTCTATCAACACCGCGTTGATACCAACGTGCCTATTGAAGAAGTGGCAGGTGCCGTTAAAGATTTGATCAAGGAAGGGAAGGTTAAGCACTTCGGTCTTTCCGAAGCTGGCGTGCAAACGATCAGACGAGCGCATGCTGTACAGCCCGTAACAGCACTCCAAAGTGAATACTCGTTATGGTGGAGAAAACCGGAAGATGAAGTGTTGCCGACTCTAGAAGAACTTGGAATCGGATTCGTTCCGTTTAGCCCACTTGGCAAAGGTTTCCTCACTGGAGCAATCAATGAAAACACTACGTTTGACAAAGCTGATTTCCGCAATGTTGTGCCTCGCTTTACCCCAGAAGCACGTAAAGCCAATCAAGCCATGGTGGATTTGCTTGGTAGGATTGCAAAAGAAAAAAATGCGACATCAGCTCAGATTGCACTGGCCTGGTTGCTCGCGCAGAAGCCGTGGATTGTTCCTATCCCCGGTACCACGAAGCTAAATCGCCTGGAAGAAAATCTTGGAGCGGCAGCGATTGAACTTACGCAGGAAGATCTCCAATCGATCAAAGAAGCGACTTCTAAGATCACAATTACTGGAGCACGGTACCCGGAAAGCTCAGAACGTATGGTGGGTCGCTAATTATTTAAGAATGAAAAATGTAATCATTCTTGGCGCCAGTGGCAACATCGCAAAACAGGTCATTGAAAGCAAGGCGAGCCAGAATTTTATTGCCCTACTTCCATTGACACTAACATTAGAGGATTACAATAGCACCGAAAAGATTAGCAATCTGCCAAAAAAAATTCAATAAAAATGAATGATATACAAAAACAAAACTTAAGCAAACGAACGCTGGAAGTCGTTGCGGTAATTGCGTTACTATTTTTTGCGGGCTGTAAATCAGGTGGTGATAATGACCGAACGTGGGCTGTTTATAAAGCCGATGAGAATAGTTCCAACTACTCACCACTTGATCAGATCAATGTTTCGAACGTAGGCCAGTTGCAACCTGCCTGGACGTTTGCAGTAAGGGATATGCCGCAAGGTGCCCGACCCGGCACGAGCCAATGCAATCCGATTATTGTTGACGGAGTGTTATATGCTGCTTCAGCCAAACAATGGATTTACGCTGTCAATGCTGCAACGGGTGAGCAACTGTGGTCATTTGATCCCTTCGATGGTGCAGAAGGAGGTGGAATAACTCGTGGCGTCACGTTTTGGGAAAGCGGTGACGATAAACGCATACTGTTTGGCGCTGGAAATAACCTGATTGCACTTGATGCCCGTACCGGTAAACCAATTGTTGGGTTCGGAGAAAATGGGAAAGTCAACCTAAACATTGGCCTTAGGGACGATCCCAAAACCATTTCGGTAGCGCTGACAACACCTGGCATTGTTTACAAAGATCTGATCATCATCGGCTCCCGGTTGCCGGATTTGTATGGCTCGCCTCCCGGCTACATACGCGCCTATAATTGCAAAACCGGAGAACTCGCCTGGACCTTTCATACGATTCCACTTCCTGGAGAGCCTGGCTATGAAACCTGGCCAAAAGATGCCTACCAATATGCCGGCGGTGTAAACAACTGGGCGGGCATGAGCATCGACAGCAAACGAGGCATTGTTTTTATGGCACTCGGGTCCCCTTCGTATGATTTTTATGGCGCTGACCGCAAAGGACAGAACCTATTTGGCAACAGCGTTGTGGCACTCGATGCGGCTACCGGAAAATACGTTTGGCATTATCAAACTATCCACCATGATCTTTGGGACTACGATTTATCTTCTCCGCCTAATCTCGTAAAAGTAAATCGGGATGGAAAAGAAATTGATGCGGTTGCCCAAACTACCAAACACGGATTTGTCTTTGTGTTCAATCGCGAAACGGGTGAACCACTATTTCCTATTGAAGAACGTGCCGTACCAGCATCCTACCTTCCCGGTGAAGAAGCCTGGCCAACACAACCTTTTCCATTGAAGCCAAAACCATTTGCACGACAATCAATGACCGAAGAAGACCTCACCAATTATTCCGTTGCTGGTCATGATTCAATCATAAAGAAGTTTCGATCAATGCGCTATGAAGGATTATTTACGCCTCCTGACTTGAAAGGAACACTCCTGCTGCCCGGAACACGCGGTGGAGCTGAGTGGGGTGGTTCGGCGTATGATCCGGCAACCACCGTCCTGTACATCAGGTCCAATAATTCACCAGAAATACAGACAATCGTAAAACAAGATCCGCAGAATTCAAGGAACATGACAGTGCTTGATCAGGGACAGACATTGTATGTGACATATTGCGCATCCTGCCATGGACGGGACAAAAATGGCATCGAACCAAATTATCCTTCACTGATTGGTGTGAAAAACCGGAGTACCCGTGACGCTGTACTCAACAAGATCCGAAAAGGTGGCGGGCTGATGCCCGGGTTTACCGGCATTCTCAAGGACAATGAAGAAGAAGCAATTATGGCTTTCATTTACGGATTGGAAAAGAAATTAAATAAAAAAGTAACCAAAGTTGAAACCGGCAATTCTCAGGCTGGCCCTGACAAATATCTGAATGTAACCGGTTATATTACCTGGAAAGATCCAAGTGACAATCCTGCACTCAGACCACCTTGGGGAACTTTACACTCATTGAACCTTTCGACTGGTGAATATAAGTGGCAGATACCTTTGGGAAATGATGAAACACGACAGGAAAAGGGAGCACCTGAGACAGGTGAGGAAGGTAAAGCTGGCCCGGTTGTAACCGCAGGTGGTTTACTCTTTATCAGTGGTAGCAATGACAAAAAATTAAGAGCATTCGAAAAATCAACCGGTAAGTTGCTATGGGAAACAACGTTGCCCGCACTCGCCAATGCCACGGCCTGTACGTATCAAGTGGAGGGGAAACAATTTGTGACTCTTTCGGTAGGCGGTACAAAAGAAAATCCTTCTGGTTTTATTATGGCTTTTGCGTTACCCTGAATTTGAAAAACATCTATTCTGAAATAATGAAAAATGTTAATGCACCTTTCACCGCATGCATGCTGATTTTAATCTCTTTATATGCTGATATCGAAGCGTACAAAGCACATTTGCAAACGCCTCATTTCATAAAATACAAGACCGGTACAAAGGATATGATTAATTCCCTCGAACTTGTTGAAACCGTTCCCCTTGTGCCCGGGGTGAAGATAAAGTGATTAAATATATCCGCTCTCCATTAGAATTCATTTAAATAATTGATACATGTCAGAAAATAAAATCGAGATATTTCCCAAAGGAGGAAAAGCTCCTGTAGAATACTTCACTGGAACTGCCTGGGTTAAATTACTGGTGCCAAACGACCCTATCCTGAATTCTCAAATAGGAAACGTAGTCTTTGAACCTGGTGCCCGAAATAACTGGCATACACATCCTGGTGGACAAATCCTGATCGTTACAGATGGTGTCGGTTACTACCAAGAAAAAGGAAAGTCAAAACAGATAATTCGCAAAGGAGATGTCGTTACCATTGCGCCCGATGTAGAGCATTGGCATGGCGCATCACCAGATCGTGAACTGACTCACATTGCGGTCAACACAAATACCCAAAAGGGAATTGTGGTATGGTTGCAGCCTGTAACCGAAAAAGAATATAATGGGTAGACTCAAAATGAAAAGCTGATGACTGGATTCAAAATTCAATGCTGTTTGCTCACCCTCCTGCATTTGGTTTGAAAGTGAAATCAGTAAATGATTCTGAAGCGAGAACTATGCCCGGCATCAAGGACATATTTATCATCAAAACCCTTGCGGACGATTACGAACGAAACGGTTTCGACACAGCCGCCTTTACTGAGTTGGTAGTTGTAGTTGGAACTACTACCTGGGAGGTGATGAACACCAAGAAGACTCTGAAAATAGAATGGGATAAAATTTCTGACAGCAGTGTGGTTGTCAGTGCCTGGGGAGGTAAACAAACAGTCAAAATTCCCGGCGGTTTGGAGAGCACTGAGGGACATAAAATCCAAATGGCCGAAATGGCGAAAAAGCCCGCGAATGTGCTTCGAAAAGATGGTGATCCGGAAGGGGTCTTTAAAAAAGCTGCTAAAGTTCTTGAGCGCACCTATTCCGCCCCGTTCCTTGCGCACAACTGCATGGAGCCGGTCAACTGTTTTGCTCATGTTACAACAGAAAAAGCTGAACTCTATGCACCGATTCCGGCACCGGAATTCATTATGTTCATATCTCTCAAGTTTTTCAGCGAATTTATCAAGTGCACTCTTAAATTCGGATTTATACTTATTTTTTTCTTTAATTTTCACTTCTTAAATCTATATAAAAATTTCTTAACGCTACACTCACAACTCCAATTCGATTGTCTGCCCCGCGGTAAAAACCTTCGACTTACCACCTTTCACGGTCGGTTTTTTAACAGGCAGTTTTGGTGCCTTCTTCTCCCCCTTATCGCTTTTTGGCTTTGGACTTTCCTCGAACAAGCTTGCCTGAACCGGCACTTCCTTTTTTACCTTTTGGCTTTTGCTTTCCGGCGGCTTTTGTCCGAAGAGACTTTCCTGCTTTAGCTGACTTTGGCGGCGGGGCTCCTCTTCTTCCGATTTTTTTTTTGGCGACGATCCCTTTGAGGGTTCGGTCGCCTTGTCATCGATGATCTCGTTTTCGTCATCCCCCTCTTCCAGTCCCGAATCCTCCGGGTCTTCCACGGGCCTTACTTTTGTGACCTTATGCTGTGAGAGTCTGTTTCCAACGGCTTTCCAGCCCTTCACATCTATGATATCCTCCAGGTTGACTACTTCGGTCTCCTTTTCCTTACCCTTTCCTTTCACAAGTTCCACCTCCGCCTCGGGGGTGTCGGAGGTGGTGACGTATTCAAGGCGTGAGCCAATGGCTTCGGAAATAAATCCAAACTCCTTGTCATTGGTGTTGGTCTCAATCTTAAAGCGTTTTACAAAATACTGCTTGCTCTCCCCATCGACATAGACGGCAGAAATCGCTTTCTTAGGATTGAGTTTTTCCAACAATATGGTCTTCTCCGGCTCATACCGATTCGTAAGTTCATAGGATGTGATTTTGTAGGCACCATTCTTTGTAATCGCCAGGATCAAATCATCCCCATCAAACTTACCGACATGTTTACCTCTTTTGTCTTTATTCAATCTTCCGGAAGCTTCATCAAACCACAAGTCCAGACCGCTGAGGGTAGTGCCTTTTGCTTCGAGAAAGTCAACCTTGCGAACAGGGTATTTCGTGATTGTATTTCCCCGAGTGCCACGTCCTTTTATCTCCAATTCTGAGAAGTCAAATTCAAAGATCTTCTTCCGGGCTGTACTGCTCTGGCTGAGCTTCACCTCCACCACCTCCGCCTCCCCGTTGGGATTGGCACTGAGGTACTGAACCTTGCTGTTAGGATTACCCTGGTCCAGGTTGTATTCCTTGTCGCGGATGATGGCCGGCATGGCAAAACGCTTGGCAAATGACTTACCGCTCTTACCATCACTGTAGATCATGTTATAGTTCATCCGCTCATCGCCCTTTTTCCACACAGCAACATGCAAAATATCTTTACCCATGAAAACTTTCTCCGAAATACGCCTTACAACAGCTTTTCCGTCCTTACGTATGGCGATGATGTCATCCAGCTCTGAGCAGTCACAAATGAACTTGGTAGCCTCATCTTTCTTCAATCCCCAACCTATAAAGCCATCATCAAAGTTGGCGTAGAGCTTCTGGTTATTGGCAATCACGTCGGTGGCCGTTACCGATTGGAAGCTCTTAATTTCGGTCTTCCGCTCCCTCCCTTTGCCATACTTGTCCAAAAGGTTCTGGTAGTAGGCAATGGCGTAATCAGTCAGATGTTTTAGGTGGTGAATGGTCTCCTTTAATTCCTTCTCCAGGTCTTTGAGAAGCTCGTCGGCCTTGAATGAATCGTACTTCGAAATACGCTTGATCCGTATCTCCAAAAGCCGGAGAATATCATCCCGGGTAATCTCCCTATAGAACTGTTTCTTATAAGGCTTCAGACCTTTGTCCGTCGTACTGATTACCAGTTCAAAAGTTTCACATTCTTCGATATCACGGTAGATTCTTTTCTCAATGAAGATCTTCTCTAAAGAGGAGAACAGGATTTTCTCCATCAGCTCTCCTTTACGTATCTCCAACTCCAGTTTGAGCAGTTTGACGGTGTGCTCGGTATTGTATTTCAGGATGTCATGGACCTTCATGAACTGCGGCTTGTCCTTGACAATCACACAGGCATTGGGTGAAATGGATACCTCACAATCCGTAAAAGCATACAGCGCATCAATGGCAATTTCAGGTGACAAGCCAGGCTGAAGGAAGATCATGATCTCTACATCTTTGGCGGTATTGTCCACCACCTGCTTCACCTTGATTTTACCTTTTTCGCTCGCTTTGACAATGGATTCCATCAAAGAAGTAGTCGTAGTGCCAAAGGGTATCTGCCTGATAGCTAATGCTTTCTTGTCAACTACTTCTATTTTGGCCCTAACCTTGATTTTACCTCCCCGATAGCCCTGATCGTATTCTGAAAAGTCAGCAATACCGCCGGTGAGGAAGTCAGGATAGATCTTGGCATTCTTGCCTTTAAGAACATCAATGGAAGCTTTGATCAGCTCACAGAAGTTATGGGGTAGTATTTTGGTTGAAAGTCCTACAGCAATACCCTCCACGCCCTGCGCCAGTAACAATGGGAACTTCACTGGCAGGGTTACAGGCTCCTTCTTCCGGCCGTCGTACGACAATTGCCACTCGGTGGTCTGTGGATTATACACCACATCGAGGGCAAATTTTGAAGGCCTGGCTTCAATGTAACGGGGGGCGGCGGCACCATCTCCTGTCCGCACATCACCCCAGTTTCCCTGGGTGTCGAGCAGCAAATCTTTCTGACCGATATTCACAATTGCCTCGCCAATCGCAGCATCTCCATGGGGGTGATATTGCATGGTGTTACCGATCACATTGGCCACCTTATTGAATCGGCCGTCGTCCATTTCTTTTAGTGAATGGGCGATCCTTCGCTGAACAGGTTTCAATCCGTCTTCAATGCGTGGCACTGCCCGTTCCAGGATCACATAGGATGCGTAATCGAGGAACCAATCCTCGTAAAGACCGTCAATGGAGATCAGTTCGTGAACGACAGCTTCATTTCCTTCTTTTGCTTTCTTTCCTCTGGTTGCTTTTCTCTTGCTCATACTCTTTAGGTCTCAAGTTCAAAAGTTCAAGGTTCAAAGTTCAAGGTTTGCTGCGATCAACCTTGGACGTAAACTATAAACATTGAACTTTTTATGCTTCCACTTCTACTTTAATATCTTCCTCATTCACCTGGTCCATCTCAATCCTCAGATTTTCAATGATAAAATCCTGACGATCCGGTGTGTTTTTACCCATATAAAACTCCAGGGTCTTGATGAGATGTTTTTCCTTGTCGATGCGCACGGGTTGCAGACGGATGTCTTCACCGATGAAAGTCCCAAACTCTTCCGGTGAAATTTCTCCCAACCCTTTGAAGCGGGTAATTTCCGGCTTATTGCCCAGCTTCTTTACAGCAGCTTGTTTCTCCTCCTCGCTGTAACAATAGTGGGTCTCCTTCTTATTCCGCACACGAAACAATGGCGTCTCCAGAATATAAACATGTCCGGCCTTCACCAGATCGGGAAAGAATTGCAGGAAGAATGTCATCAGGAGGAGACGGATATGCATGCCGTCGACATCGGCGTCGGTGGCTACGATCACTTTATTGTATCGAAGACCATCCATGCCATCTTCAATATTCAATGCATGCTGGAGGAGGTTAAACTCCTCATTTTCATAGACCACCTTTTTGGTCAATCCAAAGCAGTTGAGTGGTTTACCTCTCAGACTAAATACTGCCTGAGTTTCCACGCTCCGCGATTTCGTGATGGATCCGCTGGCCGAATCTCCTTCGGTAATGAAGATGACCGATTCAGTTCCCTTCTCTCCTTTTTCATCGTCAAAATGGAAGCGGCAGTCACGCAGCTTCTTGTTGTGCAGATTGGCCTTTTTTGCACGTTCGTTGGCCAGTTTCTTGATGCCCGCTATTTCCTTCCTTTCACGTTCCGACTGGAGGATGCGTTTCTGCATCTCATCAGCCGTCTTTGGGTTCTTATTGAGGAAGATTTCAAGTTCTTTAGCAACGAAGTCACCTACAAAATTCTTTACCGTAGGGCCTTCCGGAGCCATGTTCATCGAGCCCAACTTGGTTTTTGTCTGCGACTCGAATACAGGCTCCTGAACACGCACGGCAACAGCAGCAACGATGCTGGCCCTGATATCCGCGGCATCGTAGTCTTTCTTGAAAAAATCCCTCGCTCCTCTTACAATCCCTTCGCGAAAGGCCGCTAGGTGAGTGCCTCCCTGCGTGGTGTTCTGTCCATTGACAAAAGAATAATACTCCTCGCCATATTGTGTGCCATGGGTAAGCGCTACTTCAATGTCTTCACCCTTAAAATGGATAATGGGATAGCGCATTTCCTCCTGATCTGCCTTTTGTCTTAGCAGGTCAAGTAAACCGTCTTTCGAATAAAACTTCTTTCCGTTGTAGTTGATGATCAGGCCAGCGTTGAGAAACGCATAGTTCCACATCAGATCATCGAGATATTCAGGAATAAAATGATAGTTTTTGAACATGGAGCTGTCTGGTTCAAATTCCACCAACGTTCCATTTCTATCGCTACTCTTGCTAACTCTCGAATCGTTCGTAAGTACGCCTTTCTTAAATTCAGCAAGTTTGGTCTGACCCTCACGAAATGCCTGCACTTTAAAATAATTTGACAAAGCGTTCACCGCCTTGCTTCCCACTCCATTCAGTCCTACCGACTTTTGGAACGCGCCTGAGTCGTACTTGGCTCCAGTGTTAATCTTAGAAACTACGTCAACCACTTTCCCCAGGGGGATGCCTCTTCCATAATCACGAACTACTACTTTCTGGTCGGTAATCTTAATATCGATGGTCTTTCCATAGCCCATCATATGCTCGTCAATGCAGTTATCCATAACCTCCTTGACGAGCACATAAATACCATCGTCTTTGGCCGATCCATCGCCCAGTTTGCCGATATACATCCCCGGACGCAGCCGGATATGCTCACGCCAGTCGAGCGACTTGATGCTCGCCTCGTTGTATTCAAAAATGTCCTTCGCCATTCAACTCGAGAGGTTAATAAATTAGATTAAGAGTTCACCGTTATGGACGCAGAGATCAAAAAATAATGCAGGATTTGTCAACATCCTGTTAGTTAAAAAAATCCGGTGCGCCACTAACACTTCTAAGAACGAAAATTTTAACATGATTTCTAGGGAGGAGAGGAAATTTTAAACTGCAAATTTTAACGAATTGCATCGATGCAAGTAGCTGGTAATCAGATGCCCAAATGCATTTGTTCAAACAGCCGGTTTATTAAAAAACTTCGCGGAGATGAAGTAAACGGGCCATAAAAAGAACCAGGTGACGACCAATCCAATGCTGCCGTAGATGATGGGGCCGATACTGTCATAGTCGAATTTCTCCTGGCTATTATAGAGATTAAAGAACTGAAGTGCTACGATCAGGAACAGATGGAGGAATGTAACCAGCCCGTAAAACCAAGCGGCGAACAGCTCATTCTTTTCTCGAAAAAGCCGTGAAAATACGAAGACCAATGCATTAAAGAGAGTCAGCACGATGAGGGTCAGGTAAAAAAGGCTATTCCTGGACAAGGAAATCGAGTTCTCCCCTTCCATCACCAGAATATCTTCAGGCCAGGATGCATATCCATATAAAAAGATTACCAGGGTAACGAGCAGGGAAAGAAACCAAACGCCTTTAAAAATTTTTACTATCATACGATAAACGAATCGCTGCAAGTTAGCAGATGTTAGCCGCTTTACCGATGTTTTGATTTGGTGAATGGCAAATATTCAGGTTCAATCGATAAATAAAAAAATATTCCGGTACGGGTGAAATTGCCATCCGTGAAAACTACTGGCAAACTGATGCCCGGTACGATCTGTGTAAATTTATGATCTATGGCAAACCGGAACCCCGGATTGATCGTTGTCAAATGGGTATGTGACAATGACCCATCATCTTTGATATCTGATAAATAATTTGAAATAAATTCCGTAAACAAATTAAACTTCCTTGCGGGGTACCAGAAGATGCTGACGCCAAGGTTGCTATACCGAAGATCTTTTTCATAACTCAATACTGGTGTTCCGGTAATGGTGGACGTGTATCGATCGGCCTGAGAGATAAAAGTATAACCAAAATTATAGTGGGTGACCAGCTTATGAGAGAGTCTTTTCGTAATCGCAAGACTCACCTGCCCCCCCACACCGCCAATGCCCTGGCCCTTGATAGACTTGCCCGTTGGAAGTATTAATGTGATTCCCGGAACCACCATCGCCCAGTCCTTTTTGCCAAAAACCATGTAACGATAGCCAACATTGATATCTCCAAATCCGCTGTTTTGATCACTCGTTGGGGTCGCTTCCAGGACATGATAAAATATCGTGTAGTTAAGCTGGTGTTTTAGATGGGTAATGGGAATCTCTTGATTAAAGCTGTACAGAAAATTCCCTCCACGAATATTATCAAAATAGAAATCGGAAATATATTGCATGACACCCTTGTCCTGATTGATCGCTTCTTCCATCAGGAAAGAATTATCTTCAAAGGCCGGCTGTCCATAGTAGAGATAACTCCCCTTCTTTGGAAGGGAATTCAGTTCCTCTGTCTGACCATAGGCCCGGAAGCACAAACTCAGTAAAATCAACAGACATTGCCCTCTAACCATTCCGCGCAAAGATTGTTAATTCCGTCAACAGTTTCGTAATGCATTTAACCGCAGCGACGCAGAGAATACAGAATTAAGTGCAACAATTTTGTAATGCATTCCTTAGCTTTGCGTCTCTGCGGTTCCTTATTATTATCGGAATTAAACTACTTTTGCTCCGACATTTAGCATCATGAATCTTAATCCCATCGTTCTGTCCATTCCGATCTTTTTTATCCTGATTGGGATTGAATTGGTGGTAGAACGCTTCTCCCACAAGAAGTTGTACCGATTGCCTGATACGATTGCCAACCTGAGTTGTGGCACAACATCGCAGCTTTCGGGACTGTTTCTCCGAATTCTGGCCGTTGGCGTCTATGAAATTCTATTTGCCAATTTCGCCCTTTTCTCTCTTGAGAAAAACTGGATTTATTGGATCAGTCTCTTTTTTCTGGTGGACCTTGCTTATTATTGGGGCCACCGGTTGAGTCATGAGATAAACTTGTTCTGGGGAGGTCATGTGGTACATCATCAAAGTGAAGAATATAATCTTTCTGTGGCCCTTCGTCAAAGTTCTTTCCAGACGGTGTGGACATTTGCTTTCAGTCTTCCCATGGCATTCATGGGCTTTGAAACCATGGACTTCGTATTGATTGCTTCTTTCAATACGATATATCAATTTTGGGTGCACACTGAGCTCATCAACAAAATGGGGTGGCTTGAATATATTTTCAATACCCCATCCCATCACCGTGTTCATCATGGTCGCGATCCCAAGTACATTGATAAAAACCATGCCGGTACATTGATTATCTGGGACAAGATGTTTGGTACTTTCCAGGAGGAGGAAGAAAGACCTACTTACGGAATCACAAAACCCATCAACAGCTGGAATGCGGTATGGGCCAACTTTAGTCACTACGCTACCATGGCCCATGAACTGAAGATGATTAATTCATACAAGGATAAAATCCGATATCTCTTCAACAAACCAGGCTGGTTTCCCGACTCCCTGGGTGGATATCGCCCGGCACCTGTAGTTGACAAATCACACTATCATAAATTCGAGACACCTTCTCCCCTTGCGCTGAATTATTATGTACTCTTTCAATATATAGTATGCCTGGGCGGAACTTTGACGTTTCTCCTCAATCAGTCCAAGTTTTCCATGGGAGTGAAAGCCATCATCACTGTATTGATTTCTGTGGTCGTGGTCAACTGCGGGGTTCTGTTTGAGAATAAATCCTGGGTCAGGATTTCAGAATGGATAAGGATAATCCTTTACCCTGTGGCACTGATCGTACTCTCGTTTTATTATCAGTGGCCAACCCTATATTCGGTTGGCGCTTTAGCATACTTATTGATTTCTGTGATCTGGTTTTATTTCCTTTCTAAATATCACCTTGCGGCTAACGTTTAGTTTTCTGCTCTTCATCCTGCTTCTGGCCTCTTGCGGAAAAGATCTGCCAACGCTGGAAGGCATCGATACCGAAAAATGGAGAGAAGATAGGAATGCCTGCCATGGATACAGGCAGCAAACGAGTTCAACGCTCAAATCGGAGATGACTAAACTCAAAGGGCTCGCGGAAATGGATATCATTAGCATACTCGGGAAGCCTGACCAAAATGAACTTTACAAAAGGAATCAAAAATTCTACTATTACTTTATCAGCCCCGGTCCGGCGTGTAAAACTCCCGATTCTACAGCTTATAAAATGATACTCCGATTCAATGCGATGGGGTATGCGCAACTGGTTTCGATTGAATAGAGATTGAATAATGGGTAGTATTTCAGTTTTAGAAGGAGGATTGTTTAGCCACTAAGGCACTAAGTCACCAAGAAAAACGTCATTATGATCCTTGGTGTCTTAGTGCCTTGGTGGCTAAAAGATTTCAAAATGAGACACTACTGAAAACTAATTGATTGATTGCATTTTTTGGAGTAGATTCATCCAGCCTAACCCCAAAAGCCATGC
>JAYWDP010000066.1:0-7545 GCA_043779775.1 Cyclobacteriaceae bacterium | reverse complement strand
GCAGGTAGATCGCTGCTCGCAGAATTCTCCGGTCGATCAGGGAAAGAATGGCGAACATAACGATCGAGGCAGAAAGTATATAGAATATAATTTTTGGTCCGGTCATTCTTCGGCAGCTTTAGAAGTGGAGCCTGGTTCATTTAATTTTTTTACGAGGTTGGCTTTATCGAACACCGCATGCTCAAATTCCTGGCTGAAGGCGAGGGCATGGGTCTCACAAACTTTCACGCAGAGACCACAGAAGGTGCACATATCATGGTGATAAATGTATTTATCCAAAACCCGTTTTGTTCTGCCGTCTGCTCCCTTCCTGCGGGTAGAGATCACCTCAATTGAGCCATTGGGACATATGCGTTCACAGCTATTGCATGCGTTGCAAGAATGTTGATTGTTTTCATCATGCAACAGGATCAGCTCGCCCTTGAAATTATCCTGCATTTTCAGGGTCGCCCGGTTTTCCGGATACTTTTGTGTGACGATGGTTCCCGGCCTCACAAAATATTTTCCCGTCACTTTTAATCCGCGGGCAAGGGAGGCAACCCCTTCCACGATTTCGCGGAAGTAGTTCCCAATATCCTTTAAGGTGGTTAGAAGTGCCATTGCATAAGCGTTAAAAATGAGATGACCATCAGGTTCATTAAACTAATCGGTAATAAGTATTTCCATTCCAGCGCCAGCAACTGATCGATGCGAAGACGTGGAAAGGTCCACTTGAACCACATCATCAGATAAATTACAAAAGCCGTCTTCGCGAAGAACCAGCATACCGGAGGAATGAAATCCATCACCATGTTAAATCCATCCCAATGGAATAAATGGAACGGAAGCCATCCTCCCAGGAAGAGGGTCGTCGCCAGGGAAGCGATGATAAACATGTTCATGTACTCGGCCAGGAAGAAAAACGCAAATTTGATTCCTGAATATTCGGTATGGAATCCTGCGGTAAGTTCTGACTCCGCCTCGGCAAGGTCAAAAGGTCCGCGATTGGTTTCTGCCGTTCCTGCAATAAGATATATCACAAAAGCAATGAGTGCCGGAATATGCCCCTTGAATATCCACCAACCGTCTTGTTGAGAAGCAATAATTTCTGACAACTGCATAGAACCAGCGAAGGTTATGATGCAGAGTAAGGCAAGGCCCACCGACAATTCGTAGCTGATCACCTGTGCCCCACTGCGCATGGCGCCAATGACGGAGTATTTGTTGTTACTGGCCCAGCCCGCAATGAGAATGCCAATTACACCCATGCTGGAGATGGCCAAAATATAAAGCACACCAATGTTAAGGTCAATGACCTGCAATCCCTTTGCGAAAGGAATGGAGCCAATCGCCATAATAGACGCAACGATCACAATGAAAGGTGCGATGTTGAATAAAAAACTATCGGCATTGTGTATGGTTATCAATTCTTTCAGCAAAAGTTTGATCAGGTCAGCAATGGTCTGGAACAAACCACCCGGGCCCACCCGGTTGGGACCGATCCGGTTTTGCATCCGCGCACAAATTTTGCGTTCAGCGTAAACGAGATACAATCCCAGCACCGCATAGAAAGTAAGTATGGCTATTCCCAACAGCAGCATGGAAATAACTCCAGCCCATAGCGGGGAGAAATGACCGTTGAGGAAGATGGTAATGGAATCGATCAGTGGGGTGAAATCATACATAATATTTCTTTTACCGGTCTATATCAGGAATGACCAAATCCAATGACCCGCTGATAGCCACGAGATCTGCGATCTTGTGGTTGGCGGAAATTTTATTTATCACAAATAAGTTCGAGAAGTTAGGTGAGCGGTACTTGATACGCGCTGGTGAGGGGCCACCGTCACTGACAATGTAGACACCCAATTCACCGCGAGCTGTTTCTACCCGTTGGTAATACTCTCCTTTCGGCGCTTTTATCGCTTTCAGTGCCAGCATCGTTTCGCCCTGCGGGATATTGTCTACCAGTTGCTCGATGATGCTGAGTGATTCCCACATCTCTTTCATCCGTACGAGGTAACGATGGTAGGTATCACCTTCCGGGTACGTTATTTCCTTGAACTTCACGAAGGGGTAAGCACTGTACTGTTCAATTTTGCGGATGTCACAGTGAAAACCCGACCCACGGCCGCTGGGACCCGTTACACCGTAGTCGATCGCCTCTTCTTTTGAAAGAATGCCGATGCCCATAGTGCGTTCGCGGAAAATCACATTGCCAGTAAGCAACTGATCGTATTCAGGAAGTTTCTTCCGAAAGTATTTAACAAATTCACTGACCCCCTTTTGAAAGTTGGGGTGCACATCATCCATCAACCCTCCGGGCGTGATGAAGCTTTGGGTCAACCTTGAACCGGTACTTTCTTCGAAAATATCGAGGATCTTTTCCCGATCACGAAGACCGTAAAAGAATGTTGTCAACGCGCCGAGGTCCATTCCAAAAGCGGCCCACCAGAGTTGATGGGATGCGATGCGGCTAAGTTCGGCGAGGATGGTGCGTATATACTTTACGCGATCGCTCACCTCTACCTCCATGGCTTTTTCAACACATAAAGCAACCGCCTCATTATTCATATGGGCTGAAAGGTAATCCATGCGGTCTGTCAGATGCAGAAGTTGTGGATAGGTGAGCTTCTCGCTCATCTTCTCGATGCCGCGATGGATATAACCGCAATGTGGAATGATCCATTTGACTTTTTCTCCTTGCAGGCAGGTCTCAAAACGCAAAACGCCATGGGTGCTTGGATGCTGCGGACCCATGTTAATGATATATTCTTCTTTGTCTTTCAGATCGATATCTACCAATATTTCTTCCATGGCTCAACGTGAAAGGGTGAAAGAGTCCTTATAGTCTTTCCGAAGCGGGTAGCCTACCCAATCGTCTTCGAGAAAAATTCTTCGTAAGTCTGGATGATTTTCAAAACGAATCCCAAACAGATCAAATATTTCACGTTCATAGTACTCGGCTGCCTTCCACACATCACTAACGGTGGGCACGACGGGGTTTGCTTTGTCGGTAAGAATCGTACGCAACATGACCGAATGGCGGAATACCGAAGAAGTCAGGTGGTACACCACATGAAAGCCATCTTTGCGGTCCACGGCCGTCTGACAGAACAGATAATCCATTTTTGTTTCAGAATTTTCTTTCAATTTTTTGGCCAGTATGTGAATTTTGTCCGGCGTAACAATGAACTCAGCAAATTGTTTGCTCAAACCCGGCTTTAAGTCAGGCACGAGTGCGGTGGCGAAAGCGGTAAGTTGTTCGCGTGTCATGGCGCCGGGGTTTCTGATGGTGGAACCATTGGCGGAGTTTCATTCACCACGAGTTTTTCTTCTAGCGGTAATTCTTGTGAAGCTTCGACCGCTTTTGGTTCTTTTACATTGGTCGACGACATCGCTTTGATCTTGCGCTGCAACTGCATCACACCATATAACAGAGCCTCCGGACGTGGAGGACAACCAGGTATGTACACATCGACAGGTATGACCTGATCGACACCACGGACGACGGAGTAAGAATTATAGTAGAAGGGTCCGCCGGAAACCGCACAGGCACCCATCGCTATCACATATTTTGGATCGGCCATCTGGTCATAGAGGCGTTTTAGCACAGGGGCCATCTTCCTTACGATGGTGCCGGCGACCACAATTACGTCGGCCTGACGTGGGCTGGCGCGGTAAACTTCGATGCCGAAGCGGGCAAAATCGTGACGCGGAGCGCCTGTAGCCATCATCTCGATGCCACAACAACTGGTAGCAAATGTCAGGGGCCACACGGAATTGGAACGTCCCCAGTTAATGAGGTTATCGAGGGTGCTGAGCATGACACTATTGCCATTTTTTTGCAACTCCTCCAATGCTTCATTGTCATTGAAGTCTTCGTAGTCTAGCGATTTGATATTTATTCCCATATCAGTGCTTTTTTCTTCCACGCGTAGAGCAGACCCAATCCCAACATGGTAAAGAAGATGAATATCTCGATGAATGCCCTTAGTCCGATTTCGCGCATCACCACCGCCCAGGGATAGAGGAAGACTGTCTCCACATCGAAGATCAGGTAGATGATGGCAAACAGGTAATAGCCAACATGGAACTGTATCCAGGTAGGTCCTTCTGTCGGGATGCCGCATTCGTAAGGCTCTGATTTGACAATCCCAGGCTTATAGGGAGCGGCATAATAGCTGAATGCGATGGCACCGCCCACCAACACTGCAGCGGTGATAAATAAGGTGAGGAGTTGATAACTTTCCATGATTGATTTTTTCCCTTGTACATTAAAAGTTGTAATCGATTTCTCCAGTAACGGCATACTTTATTGCCCTTGCTTCAAAAAATTAAAGTAGCGCATAAACCCACCCGTACCACATGATTTAGGCTGCGGAAAAGAATGACTTTTGTCAGGGAGATGTTGGCTTTAGCCTTGGACCCTTGGGTCTTTTGCCACAAATCCTAAGGCACAAGGTTTCACTAAGAGTTGTGCTTCTTCGTGCCTTAGTGGCTAATTGTCGAATTAACGAATCACCGAATCATTTCATTTTCAAATTAACTAATTTTCAAATTAACTTGTCCACTCAACTTGATAAAATGAATGACTTATGAAAATTGTCAACATACTTCTTGCCATTATGTTCCTGGCCTTTACCTATCTTCAATTCAATGATCCGGACCCGGTGATTTGGATCCTGATCTATGGTGCCATGGCTGCTGTATGCGGGATGGCCGCATTTAAATTTTATATCAGACCCGTGATGCTGATCCTGGCGGTTGGATACATTGTCAATTGCATCATATTGTGGCCCGGTGTGATGGATTGGTTAAGTTCCCCTGACAGGTCACTGCTTTTCGATGATCTGGCTAAAATGCAATTCCCCTACATTGAAGAGACGCGTGAATTCTTAGGCCTTCTTATTTGTATCGCAGTCCTGGGATTGTACTGGTATAAATCCGCAAACAAAACCGTGTAATTCGTTAATTAGGCTGGTAATGAAATTTCGAAGTTACATGCTACGATGATATTAACCATACCGGCTATGTCGTAGGGGGTGAATATCGCTTTTGCCAGATGATTCAAATGATTGACGGTTTAAAAATAGGTCGGTTTATTTCGCCGCATGAACCGCGTATTTGACATCTGCTTCCAGGATCGGATGGACTTAAAATCATGTGAATCGAGCCATCAGTAGGATGAATGTGACCTCTGGTTTTTCATTCCCCCAGGATCCGAAGTGGAACAATTTTATAGGTGATTTATCCTGCGCAGCACCTACAAGATTGAAAATCAGAAAAAGTAAAATCAGGGACAGAGAGATTGTGGAAAATGACTTTCCCATTGTTAATTCATTTATGAGTAAGTATAGGATAAAATACACAGAATAGTCATGGCATTCCCGATACAATTAATCCTGCTTGCCAACACTTTTAAGGTGATTTTTTATTTTTTGACGGCTTCCCGAAATATATTATTAAATTTTTTTATATTTAATATCATTCAACCTCACTAAACTCAACTTATCATGGAAGAAATGCACATCAACATAACGGCAATCCTGGTGGCTGTTGCCGCCAACTTCGTCCTGGGATTCATTTGGTACACCCCGCTTTTTGGGAAAGCGTGGGCGAAAGAAATGGGAATGGATACCGGCATTAAACCCACCGGTGGTGAAATGGCCAAAGGAATGATCTTCATGGTCATCGGTAATTTTTTCATGGCCTATGTTTTTGCACATAACATGGCAGCATGGAGCTATGTGCCCGGAACAAAAGAAATGTCGGCAGTTTCAAACATTATGAGTTCGGCAATTTTTACCTGGTTGGGTTTTTATCTGCCGGTGGATGCGGGGACTGTTGCCTGGGAAAGGAAATCATGGAAACTGTTTGGTATCAACACAGGATATCATTTTATGATGCTGCTGGTGGCCGCGGTAATTCTAACCTATATGTGATCCTGCACCCATCCGGTTTAAAGTGCTTCGACAATAGCTTTTATAATCAGGGATTCGGAATGACATTCTGAAATACAGGGAAAATCCAGATCATAGAATTTTCCTTATTTCTTTTTGGACTTCGAAGATTTTGCTCTCTTGTTATAAGCCAGTGCCAATTCAATCCAATAATTCAAATCCTTATTGCTTTTCATCCCCGACTCATCTACCATGATCCAGCCCTTCATCGGCTTCTTAGTGAAATCCATAGTTCGACATCCTGTTTTCTCAATCGCCATCTCATGGATTTCGGGATCAATGCGGCACATCATCTCATCTTTGATGATGCCTACACACATTTTTCCATTAACCATGAATGTCAGGCCGCCCATCATTTCTTTTTCTTCAATTTTTGGAAGTTCGGCGAGTCGCTCCCTAATTCTGTCCGCCAGATTTTCGTTGTAAGCCATTGATTTATGAAAGTTTAATCCGATGGTTAAACTTCAGATATAATTTTTACTACATTTCTTATTTATAATCGATCTCAAAGACGGTCCGGTGCATGATCATTTTCCACTGCTTTTCATTCCGGATATAAACCCGTACGTATTTTACCATGTACTTCCGGTCGGCTTTGTCTGTTTTTCGGATGACGGTAATTTTGCCATTGGTTATTCCAATTTTGTCATGAATCTCCACCTCCACCGAGTCAAGGACGCGCGCGATATATTTTCCTTTGGCTTGCTCCACCGCCTTCAGCCAAGAGGATTTAGAATCCACTAAACCTGTGCCGTGTTTAAACCTGAAATCTTCCGCGTAGGCTTTCTCCAAAAAAGGAATGTCCGAAGCCACCACTGCCTTCTCGATATTCTTTTCAAAGTTAAGAAGTTCAGATTCCTGGCTGATGGCCGGAATTGAAATGAAAAGTAACACTATAATATTACAGGCTCTCAAAACTTTTGGCTTACCGGACATGGTATTAGGTTTAGTTGGGATACGGTATTGTCAAGATAAGAAAATCTGCTTGGATGTTGGAGCTAAAAAACCTCACTCAACCACTATTTCCTGCAAGTTCTTCTGTGAATACCTATTTCAAATTTTTTCATCATGACACTGGATAAATATTCTATTGCTTTTTCGAATCGGAAAGATTCAATTTGCCTTTCAGCATTGTAAACGAATGGGCTGGAAAAGAATACGTAATCATCTTTCCTTTTGCATTAAGATCTGGTTTGGAGACTGTTTTTACACTCTCCTTCCCAAAATCATTCTCGGATTTGATGTCTGGACCGTTTACTTCAAAAAGTTTGAATGCGCCACTAAATTCCCCCTCTTGGGCCATGATATCTGTGGTGATCGCCTTATCCTTATTTCTATTAACAACACAAATGATTACTTCGCCGTTTTTGTAGGTTGTGGAAACGTCCAGGTAAGGGACGTGAATCTGTTTTGGCTTTGCCTCGCCCGGAGCGGCCAAAAAATCATCCGTATCATAAGTCTCACAGGTCACAAAAGTATCCAAAGAAGTTCCGAGAGCGTTGTTGGCAAATAACTCAAGGGGATAAAAGATGGTTTGCTTAAAGATGCCCTTTTCGTTTGTAAAGATCGGAGCAATAACATTTACCAATTGTGCCATGTTGGC
>JAYWDP010000065.1:0-2573 GCA_043779775.1 Cyclobacteriaceae bacterium | reverse complement strand
TGATAATCACAGTGGCAGAGGTTTTACTGCAGAAAGGACCTTATGACTTTATCGAGGTCCTGCTGTCAGTTGTGTGGAAGATCTTGCTTATCTTTTTCATCCGTTCGATTTTCATCCACTTTAAAACTTAAATCACCTTAAAATGAAAACAATTAACCTATCATCGTTTAACAGTCAGGAGCTCTCCAGGACGGAAGCTGCTTCAATTAACGGAGGCAATTTATGGGGAGAGTTTGCATTAACCTATATTTTGATTTCCGCCCTCATAAATCCCAGGGCCCACATTGACTCGTTCGTAACGGGATTCAATGAAGGGTATGGAGCAGTGCGCGGAGTTACACTTAAGTAGATTAGTGACCGGGGTCGGTAGTATCTAAAAAATTAATTCACCAAAACAAAAAATAAAATGAAAAATACAAAGGGATTAAATCTGGAAATACTCACAACAGAAGAACAACGCTCCATTGATGGAGGTAGTGAGTTTAGTGAAAGTGTGTTCAGAGGAATTGGGTGGTTCGTCGGCTCAATCGCAGCGATCGGCCAATCATTCCTGGAAAATCAGTCGAGGGTAGCAACGGCTGGATATCATCCAATACCTACTTAACAATATAATAGTAAGCGAACCAATGGGCTGAACGCCCATTGGTTCATTTGGTGATTTAGTGATTTGAGGCTAGCGGTAGCTTGCTGCTTGCAATTCAAACAAATGAGCATACCGGCCACCGGCTTTTAGAAGTTCTTCATGCGTTCCTAATTCAGTAACATGACCGTCGGCCACTACGGCAATGCGGACCGTGGAGAAACGATGGGAGATCACAATGCCGATGCGTCCTTTCAGGCTAGCTTTCAACTCAGCAAAGATTCCTGCCTCAGCTTCAGGATCGAGGGATGAAGTCGGCTCATCCAAGATCCAAATGTCTGCATCCCGGTACATGATGCGGGCCAGGGCAAGCCGCTGCCATTCACCGCCTGATAAATCATGCCCGCCCTCAAAAAGTCTGCCCACATTAGAATCAAGTCCATTAGGCATCTTCTTTAACAGCCACTCGCTGCGGGAGTCACGTAGCGCTTTCAACACCCGATCATCGTCACTCTTCAAGTTGGGCCGGCCCATAATGACATTCTCCCTTACTGTAAGCTCATAGCTGGCAAAATCCTGAAATAATACTCCTATACGATTGCGCAGGGCTTCCGGGTCCTGGTCTTTCAAATCAATGCCACCCACTTTCACAGAGCCCTGATCCGCATCATAAAAACGGAGTAGCAATTTGATGATCGTGCTTTTTCCGGCACCATTCTCTCCCACCAGGGCTATTAATTCTCCGCTGCGGATAGGCAAGTCTAATCCCGCCACGGCCGGCTCTCCGTATCCAGGATAAGTGAAGGCGACATTCTTAAACTCAATTCCGTCAATTTCCTTATTCAAACTTTCATCATCACTAATACTCAATTTTTGATGAACTTTTGACCCATTTCTTAAAAGCCTCAAGGCCCTCCTCACGAAGCAATTGCCTGGAAAATAATTTTCTTTCCGATTTCGGACGGCTTATTTCCTTATAAATAAATTCATCATTGAAGTTAACCGCCGCCGCATCTTCCTTAGTGTTTGCATAGTAAAGTTTATCGAGCTTTGCCCAATAGATGGCGGCCAGGCACATGGGACAAGGTTCACAACTGGCGTAGATTTCGCACCCAACTAATTGAAAAGTATTGAGTGCGGCACAAGCCATTCGAATAGCCATTACTTCTGCATGGGCCGTAGGATCGTGTGATGAAGTTACCTGATTAACCCCCGTGGCAATGATCTTACCATCTTTTACAATGACTGCGCCAAAGGGTCCTCCGTTTCCATTTTCAACATTTTCAATCGCGAGCTTGATAGCTTCTCGTATGAATAATCTTTGTTCCTCCAAAATCATATTAGTAAGTACGTAATATTATTTTACGATTGAAAGAGGACAATGCCGTTGGGTGTTGGCTATTAGCATTGGCCCTTCGCAGTTATTCAAGCCAACAGCCAAAGGCCAAGAGCCAACCGTCATCTATTGGGCACCAAAATATTTTCGAGGGGCGGGTGTCCTTACTGCTTCGGGTTTCCATCTCCCTGATTCGTAATCGAGCCAACGAACGTAACGCAAATCTCCAATTTGAAGTTGAAGGGCTTTTCCATTAGGTTGCTTTTGAATCACTTCAGTGGCAATACTTGAATAGGCAGTCGTCCCAATCCCGATCATGGCAATTATCCCATCATACGCCTTTCCAAAATTCGCGGCAACGAAGGATGCCCGGTCATCTTGAAACTCAACGCCTGGCATATTCTTAAGCCTTTCCAGATTCGCAGGTGGAACGACCCTGAGCATCGCCTTTATTGGTTCTTGTAATTTCATCACCGTGGCAGAAGAGATATTCATAACAGATTTAGCCGCCTTATCCATTAATTCCTGATGGGCTTCTTTCACAGGACGCAGTTCAACGGTGGAAGCGCTGGTAGCCCTCTTGACCATGGCAAATTCAATCCACGGCATCGTTTTCAAATCATTAGCAAGCTTATCGTCGCCGGAGACAAAAATTAC
>JAYWDP010000064.1:0-2576 GCA_043779775.1 Cyclobacteriaceae bacterium | reverse complement strand
ACAGTACCCGCACTTACTTGTAGCGTGCCGTTAAAGGTCCAATTTATACTTACTGTACTGTTCATCGTTCCTCCATTGCACCACAATCTCGCGGAAGCACCAAATAATGGATCAGCAGTAAAAGGCACAATCGTAGAAGCGCTGGTTAACTCAAAAGTTCCATTGGTCAGAATTAATCCACCGTTTACCATGGTGATCACACACTGCACATCAAGAATATTTGCCTGACTGGCACCCTTATTGATGGTTATGCCACCACCAAAAGCCGTAGTGACTGCTGTCCCTGTCACGGTATTGCTTGTAGCGCCTGTGAAAGTAACTCTTCCAGTTCCCTGACTAAAAGTACCATTGTTCACCATACTACCATTGATGGATATTGGATTCACAAAGGCCGTGTTGGTGAAGGTCCCATTAATGGTTAAACTTCCAAATGTTTTGGTTGCAATACCTGTATTAAATGTCAGTGTCCCATCCACCTGGGCTGCGTTTGTCACATTCAACTGAACTTGTTGAATGGTTGCGTTAGCGCCTGCCGCAACAGAAAATGTTCCTGCGTTAATAATCCGATTGTTGTTGTTTCCCTGAATGGATGCCGTACCGTTTAATGTGAGCGCACCTACAACACCCACTGTGACAGCGGCTGTGGGCATGGTTAAAATGGCTCCGGTATTGATCGTCAGGCTCCCAAAGGATTTGCTCGCTGTGTTTCCAGTACTGAATGTAACTGTCCCACTAATGGTACCAAGACCAGCAATATTAAGTTGTATATCTTGAATGATGGATGAGGCCGCGGCCGATACTGTTAAAGTTGCCGCATTGATGATTCGATCAAACCCAGCCCCTTGAATTTGTGAGGTATTGCTTAAAGTAAGTGCATTGGTTATGGCCAGCGTTCGGGTGGCTGTATTCATGTTTAGAATGCCCGTGCCATTGATAATCAAACTATTGCATGATTGATTGGTGGTCAGGTTGACCGTAGCGCCGGTCGCGATAGTTACATCATCACCTAAAACTGGCACCACACCTCCTGCCCAACTACCAGGAAGGGTCCAATTGCCTCCTGTCCCTGTAGTTGAAATTGGTAATCCAAACGCGAAAAATTGGATGCAAACAAGAACAACGGTAAGGATGAACCTACTGGAATTGAGATGCCCGTACCTAAAGCGCATAAATCAAATACTAACTGGTAAAAATAACACTAGAAGTCATATGGTTTCAAATTAATCCGCTTTGGGCTGTAATATTTCACTATATCCAGTATTTCTGGGTTTTGAAACCGCCAAATTTGGATTTTTTAGATGTCAAAGTTTTAATCAACACCATTTTAATGGATCTGGGAGCCAATGAGCATCTTAATCTTCCGCATCTCGCCCCTCAATTACCAAAAAGGACAAATTCTCCAAAAAGGGTTGAAGGGCCTGCTTGCCTTCGATATACCACAACTTTGTTGTCGTTTATTGTCGCATTTTTCCCAAGATCATTTCTGGAGAAGTTGATGGGCTTCTAGTATAGGAACCCATTTGACAAAATAAGTCTTCTATTGAATAATTACTTTTTGTCTGACAACTTCCTGATCCACGGCGATAGAAATAAAATAAATACCGGGGGATAAATTCTGAGGAGTGCCTATTTTCATTTCTGTAGAACTTAAATTTTCAGTATTTATGTGCAGGATCTCCTTGCCGCCCAGGTCATGCAATTTGATAAATGTATTTTTGCCCAAGTCCTTTTCAGTGAATTTAACAGTAAACCCTAAACCATCAGAAGGATTGGGATAAACAGCCCATGTTAACCGCTCAGAAACTTCTACCGATACAATCTTGGAATAAGATGACTTCCCGTCAAAGTCAGTTTGCTTGAGTCGATAATATGATTTTCCGGGCAGGGGCCGATTGTCAAATGCTGCATAGGAATTAGAGGCGGTAGACGTACCGGCACCCTTGACTTTCACAACATCTTCAAAAGTTTCGGCATCGCTTGTTCTCTGCACGAGAAAGAAATCATTATTCAATTCTGATTCAGTGCGCCAATTCAGTTCCACAAAATCTGATTTGACCTCTGCTGAAAAACTGACAAGGGATATTGGCAAGGGCGTATTAACAGCATCGGTAGATCCTACAAAAATTTGACTTCCTCCAGTGGTTGTTACCTCAGCAAGTGTGAGTCCAGTCCTTTTTAGTCTTGGATCAGCGGTGGTTCCAGTTGCTACAACATAAGTACCTACCACTGAAGCCGATTTGCATAATCGCAGGTCAGCCAATGCAGCAATTGTTCCAAATCCGGTTCCCCCTGCAATAAGATTAAAGGGAGATCCTGCACCCCCTACAACGGCTGCAGAACTGATGGACCAGGAGGCCTGATGTTGCAATAAGATATTCTTAGCCGGAGCGCTTGCATCAGCGATCCCCGTTCCGGCGGGCGGCAGGATAATGGTATTCGTGGCGGCACTATGACTTACGGTAAAACTGCCACCGGTTGTAATGGCTGTAGCGGGGCATGAAATATAGAAAGGACGAAAATTTGTTGCGTTACCCATTGGGAAGAATCCAGTCACAGCCAAATCGGCAATGGTTCCT
>JAYWDP010000063.1:0-7574 GCA_043779775.1 Cyclobacteriaceae bacterium | reverse complement strand
GGAGGAAGACAGAATAATAAAAGGAACCAATACCGTAGTAAGCAGAACCAGCAGCAGGCTTATGCCATCCATTCCCACCGAAAAATTAATTCCA
Organism: Cyclobacteriaceae bacterium; assembly: GCA_043779775.1. Lineage (GTDB taxonomy): Bacteria > Bacteroidota > Bacteroidia > Cytophagales > Cyclobacteriaceae > ELB16-189. Next base: position 7,480 of record JAYWDP010000063.1, on the reverse strand, counting down.
ATGGAAGTGATCCAGGGCAGATTGAGAGAAAACTGAATGATGTCGTTGTTGATGAATTGAAATGCAACGATCAGCGAAGCCACCAATTCTACCACCGAAGCGATGAAGGCCGGTATTTTGGCATCCCGCGGCCGAAATGCGAAAATCGCCAGGGCTGCAATCAAAGGCCAGAAAATTAAAAATGCGGTCAACATATTACTTCATTATAGTATTAGCGGCCAGCAGCAGAATGATACTGATTACCATTATGAAAATATAGAACCCGATATTGCCGTTTTGCAACAATCGCATCACCTTACTGGCCCTTCCCACATTGCTACCCAGTAAATTCACCAGGCGGTCAATTCCGGACCGTTCAATGACATCAAAGAACATTCTTGATATCCAGTACAAAGGTTTCACGATGACGGTCTGATAGAGTTCATCAACGAAATATTTCCTGTATACCAGCCGATGCAGGGAGCCCAATACCATGCCTTCCTCCACGGGCACATGCTGTTTGGTAATATACCGGTTGTAGGCCCATCCGATCATGACCAGGGTCAATACGACGACGGTTCCCATCAGTGCATATTCAGTACTATTATTCAACGTCTCCTGCTGCAGGAGTTGCGCGGATTGTCCAAAGACCGGATTCAGAAATTTACCAATCCTGTCAGTACCAAATAAAGACTCTGGCTCTCCCATGAATCCTCCTACCGCCGAAAGCACAGCCAGTATGAGGAGTGGAACGGTCATGCTGCGGGGAGATTCGTGGATATGATGAATCATTCCCTCACTGGCACGGGTTTTACCAAAGAAAGTCAGGAATAATACCCTGAACATGTAGAATACCGTCAGCAACGACGCCAGCAAGGCCACACCCCAGACCAGTGGGTTGCTTTCAAATACCTTCTCTAAAATTTCATCTTTCGAAAAGAAGCCGGCGAAGGGAGGAATCCCAGAGATCGCCAAGACGCCGATAAAGAAAGTGAGATAGGTTACCGGTAAATATTTTTTTAGTCCGCCCATTTTGCGAATGTCTTGCTCGCCTTGCATTCCGTGAATGACGCTGCCGGCTGCCAGGAACAATAAGGCTTTAAAGAAAGCATGTGTGGCCATATGAAATATTCCGCTGGAATAGGCGCCCACTCCCAATGCCACAAACATTAATCCCAGCTGGCTTACGGTTGAATATGCTAACACTTTTTTAATATCATTTTGCGCAAGCGCGATGGTTGCGGCGAAGAGCGCAGTAACGAGTCCAATGACCAATACCAAATTCAAACTCACAGGCGACAGGGAATACAAAATGTTATTCCTCGCCACCATGTAGATACCAGCCGTCACCATCGTAGCTGCATGGATGAGTGCTGACACCGGTGTAGGACCTGCCATAGCATCCGGGAGCCAGGTGTAAAGAGGAATCTGCGCGCTCTTTCCTATGGCACCCACAAAAAGTAAAATGGTGATGAGCGTCAGCATCTGTGAACCTTCTGCGGTCTCACCGACCTGGGCAAAAACATCAGCGTATTGAACGCTGCCGAACTGAACAAAAATCAGGATGACGCCCAATATTAGTCCCAGGTCACCGATTCGGTTCATAATGAAGGCCTTGTTGGCAGCATTCATGTAGTCCTGGTTCTTAAACCAAAATCCTATCAACAGATAGGAACAAAGACCGACGCCCTCCCACCCCACAAACATCAGCAGGTAGTTGGAGCCCATCACCAGAATGAGCATGAAGAAGATAAACAAGTTCAGGTAAGAGAAGAATCGGTTGAACGCTGCATCGTCATGCATATAACCTACCGAGTAAACATGGATTAAAAAGCCAACACCGGTGATGATGAGCAACATGACGATAGAGAGTGGATCGATAAGAAAACTTATGGTGGCAGAGAAGTTTCCAGTTTTAATCCAATCAAAAAGAACGACATTAATAGAACGCTGCCCTTCCGGAGAATTTAAAAGATTGAAAAACAATACAAATGAAATCAGGAAACTCATAAGCACGGTGCCACAGGCGATGCTGGTGACCACGCCATGCGAAAGCCTCTTAACATTCAATGCAATAGTCAGAAAGCCCAATAATGGGAGCAAAGGCACCAGGCTTACCAAAACATTAACATCTACCATTTTAGTTTATTCAAAATGTTAATATCCGTTGTCTTTGTGTTGCGGTACATAACGACGAGAATGGCCAAACCCACGGCTACCTCGGCAGCAGCCACTGCCATAATAAAAAATACAAATACCTGTCCGGCGGCATCATTATAATAGTTAGAGAATGCCACCAGCAGTAAATTAACCGCATTTAACATTAGTTCGATGCACATAAAGATGATGATCGCATTACGACGATAGAGCACCCCCATAACACCGATAGTAAACAAAGTGGCGCTCAGCCAGAGATAATAATCCAACGGTATGCCTTGCGTGGTAGTCATCGGTTTTATTTAGTCTTTTCTGGTTTCCCCAGCATCACCGCCCCTACCATGGCCGCCAGCAGCAATACCGAAGACACTTCAAAAGGAAGTAAAAATTCATTAAACAAAACCCTTCCCAGTCCTTTCACCAGGCCCACTGCTTCGCCAGTTCCTGATTGAAGGGCCAGCCGTTCCGTTCCTTTTAAAGAGCCCACCAATACAATCAGCAAAAGACCGGCACAAATGGTAGCAGCAAATTTTAACACATTACTTTTATGAGGCTCCGTTTCCTGATTCAGATTCAGCAGCATGATCACATACAGGAACAGCACCATGATGGCACCCGCATATACGATCACATGGACAACTGCAAGAAATTGAGCATTTAACAACACATAATGGCCTGCAATGGCGAAAAAAGTGAGAATGAGATACAGTACACTGTGCACCGGGTTCTTAGAAAAAACCACGAGAAGAGCGCAGAATATTCCCAGAAAGGACAAAAAGTAAAACAAGTTGAGCGTCACGGATGGGTGCGGTTATTTATTATGACTCAATAGTTTATTTTTCTTAAACTCCAATACATCGGGGGTTTGTCGCTGGGTCACATCAATCCGAGCATTCACCGGCTCAACCAATTTGTCCTTACCATAAATGAATTCCCCGCGGGTATAATCGGTGTGAACAATACGGTCAGTGAGAAATATAGCCTCCTTGGGGCAAGCCTCTTCACACAGGCCACAAAAAATACACCGCAGCATGTTAATCTCATAGACCGATGCATATTTCTCCTCGCGGAATAAATTTTCCTCTCCTTTTTTTCGTTCTGCCGCCACCATGGTGATGGCTTCCGCGGGACAGGCCACTGCACACAGTCCGCAAGCGGTACAACGTTCAGCGCCCATGTCATCACGCTTGAGCACATGCTGACCGCGCCAAATGGCACTGAACTCCCGCTCTTTCTCCGGATACCGGATCGTCGCGCTTCTTTTAAAAAAGTGTCTTAAGGTAATCATTATGCCCCCCAGAATGGCCGGAAAATAAATACGCTCCCAAAAGGTCATCACCTTGTTGGAAACTACTTTCGATCGGTTTGTTAAGGCCTGCATGAATAGTTTTTCAAATTTTCAAAAAATTTATAATCCCTTTAATATGATCACCAATCCCGTTATAAGAATATTTACGATTGCCAGCGGCAACAATCCTTTCCATCCCAGGTTCATCAACTGATCGTAACGAAAGCGCGGAACCGTCCACCGGATCCACATAAAGAAGAAAATGAAGAAAGTAACTTTAAGCGTAAGCGCCACCATTCCAAGAATAGTAAGGGTGTTGTGGTCCAACCCGAGATCGTTCATAAAGGGGAAATTATAGCCCCCGAAATACAAGGTGGAGATCACTGCCGCCGAAATGAACATGTTGATATATTCTGCAAATAAATAAAATCCAAGTTTCATGCTGCTGTATTCGGTATGGTAGCCACCCACGAGCTCTGTTTCACACTCGGGAAGATCAAAGGGTGTGCGATTGCATTCCGCGAAAGCGCAAATCAGAAAAATTAAAAATCCCAAAGGCTGATAGGCTGCATTCCATAAATTCCAGTGGCTGCCAACCCCCCCGGTCTGCAGGGCACTGATCTCGCGAAGGCTCAACGTACCGGTCATCATGACAAAGGCGATAATGGCAAGGCCCATGGCGATTTCATAGCTGATCATTTGCGCAGAAGCACGAATGGCACCCAATAAAGAAAACTTATTGTTGGACGCCCATCCGCCAATCATGATACCATATACGCCGATAGACACTACGCCGAAGATGTATAGAATCCCGATGTTGATGTCCGCAATTTGCATGGGATATTCCGTGCCATCTATGATCAAAGAATCACCCCAGGGCACCACGACGCCAGCCATGAGTGCGGTGAGCATCGCGATGCAAGGTCCCAAGACAAACAAAAATTTATTAGAAACATCGGGGATGATTTCTTCTTTCATAAAAAACTTTACACCATCGGCGAGGGGCTGGAGGATTCCAAACGGTCCCGCCCGGTTCGGTCCGATACGGTCCTGCATGAATGCCGCTACCTTTCTTTCCGCATAGGTTGAATACATCGCGGTGAACAGGGTTACCCCGAAGACCACCAATACCAATATGACTTTGTAAATCAAAAAAGCACTCATGCGGATAAAGAGCCCTTGGGCTCCGGTAAGGGTTTTCCTTTTTGGTATTCAATCTGACGTTCGATCTCCTTATTTAAACCAGGCAAATCAATATGTTCGTAATGATTCTGTGCGATCACGGAATCGCGGTCGATATGGCGGGGGCCTTCCACCACCCAATCCTTGAAGTCCTTATGATCGAAGCGGCATTCATTACAGATAAACTCTTTTACCTCGTGATATTGATCCTGACGGGCAGTGACACGAAGTATTTCATCTTTCTTCATCCACAATATCACTTTACCACAACACTTGGCGCACTCACGATGTGCATCGACAGGATTAGTAAACCACACACGGCTTTTGAAGCGGGAAGTTTTGTCGGTAAGCGCCCCAACCGGACAAACGTCGATCATGTTGCCGGAAAAATCGTTGTCGATTGCTTTTTCAATATACGTACTGATTTCGGACGTGTCACCACGGCCGAGCACACCATGCACCCGGTTATCCGTAATTTGATTGGCCACCATGGTGCAGCGATAGCACAAAATACACCGTGTCATGTGCAGCTTTATCTTATCACCGATATCAATTTTTTCGAAAGACCTTCGGCCTTCCTGATACCTGGTTTTTGCAATCCCGTGTTCATAGGCAAGATTTTGCAGATCACACTCGCCAGCCTGATCACAAATGGGGCAATCCAGCGGGTGATTGATCAATAAAAATTCGACTACGCTTTTTCTTGCTTCGAGTACTTCAGGGGAAGTCAGATTTTGAATCACCATGCCATCAGATACCGGTGTCCGGCAGGAAGCCACCAATTTGGGAATCGGCCTTGGATCTTTTGCTGAAGCCTGTGCCACTTTAACCAAACACACCCGGCACTTTCCTCCGCTCTCTTTCAAGCTCGAATAATAGCACATAGCCGGCGGCACAAGGGCGCCTCCAATCTGTCGCGCCGCATTCAAGATGGTTGACCCATCCGGAACTTCAGCTTCTACACCGTCAATAGTAATCTTTGCCATGATCGTTAGACTCTGTTCTTAACTGACAACTGATTCAATCTGTTTCTCCGATCTGAAGGGCTCTTTTTCAAAATGCTTCGGATCTTTTACCTTTTCAGGATACTTCACATGATATTCAAACTCCTCACGGAAATGACGAACGGCGCTCGCCACCGGCCACGCCGCGGCATCGCCCAACGGACAAATGGTATTTCCCTCAATCTTCTTCGCCACATCAATGAGTAAATCAATATCTCCCGAATGTCCATGACCATGTTCAAGTCGGTGCAAAACTTTTTCCATCCAGCCGGTACCTTCCCGGCAAGGGCTGCATTGTCCGCACGATTCATGGTGATAAAAGCGCGCGAAGGTCCAGAGGTTCCGGACGATGCAGGTCGTTTCGTCCATTACTATGAACCCACCGGATCCCAGCATGGTGCCCGTTTGGAAACCTCCGTCGGCCAGTGATTCATAGGTCATCAGCCGTGGTTCGCCTTTGGCTGTTTTCATGATCAAGCCAGCAGGAAGAATGGGCACCGAAGAGCCTCCTGCTATGACTGCTTTTAGTTTTTTGCCATTGAGCATCCCTCCACAATATTCATCCGAGAAAATAAATTCTTCCACCTGGAGTCCCAGTTCCACTTCATACACACCAGGTTTGTTAATGTGTCCGCTGGCGGAAATCAATTTGGTGCCCGTGCTTTTTCCAATTCCTATTTTTGAATACGCCTCACCACCCTCCTTGATGATGGGAACCACCGCGGCGATGGTCTCAACATTATTTACCACGGTCGGACTTGCATACAATCCTGAGACGGCAGGAAAGGGAGGTTTTAACCTTGGGTTGCCGCGTTTTCCTTCCAGTGATTCGAGCAAAGCAGTTTCCTCACCACAGATGTAAGCCCCGGCACCAGGATGGACATATAAATCCAGTGAATAGTTGGTTCCTAAAATATTTTTTCCCAAAAAGCCAGCCGCGGTCGCTTCACTGATTGCCTTCTCCAGGATCCCTACTATATACATGTATTCGCCGCGGATATAGATATAAGAAGTTTTTGCACCCAGGGCGTAGCTGGAAACAATCATTCCCTCAATGAGGAGATGTGGAATTTTTTCCATCAGATAGCGGTCCTTGAATGTACCTGGTTCACTTTCATCTGCGTTGCAAACCAGGTAGCGGGGCTTTTCTGATTTCTTGTCGATGAAACTCCATTTCAATCCGGCAGGGAAACCCGCACCCCCGCGTCCACGCAAACCGGAATTTTTCACTTCTTCGGTAACCTGATCCGGGGTCATAGACTTCAGGGCCTTTTCAACAGCCGCATAACCGCCCTGCTTCCGGTAAACCTCGAAGGTCCGGATGCCCGGCACATTGATATTCTCTAATAATAGTTTTCTGCCCATCTAAACTTTTTGGATATCCACCTGATTGGATCGTGTGTAAGCACTGCGTTTGTTTGACTCTCTTAATTTATCAAGCAACTGGTCAGTTTTTTCAAATGTTAAATTCTCAAAGTAATCTGCTCCGCACTGGAGCATGGGCGCTGAGCCACAAGAGCCCAGGCACTCAACGGCCTTCAATGTGAACATACCATCGGATGTTGTCTTCCCAACTTTTATATTCAACTTCTTCTCCAGGTGCTCAAGGATGTCATCGGCACCGTTCAACATGCACGGTCCGGTCCGGCAGACTTCAATCAAACAAGTGCCCACCGGTTCAAGATTGTACATAGAGTAGAATGTAGCTACTTCATATGCTTCAATGGGCTTGATATTCAGAATGGAGGCTACGTAATCCATTACGGGAACACTTAGCCATCCATTAAATTCCGCCTGAGCCAAATGCAATACTGGCAACAGCGCAGATTTCTGCCTGCCCTCAGGATAGCGCTGCATAATTTTGTGCACC
>JAYWDP010000062.1:0-2583 GCA_043779775.1 Cyclobacteriaceae bacterium | reverse complement strand
GTTCCATGACCTTCCAGAATATGCTTGACAATAGCAAGACCCAGGCCCGTACCCCCTTTCTCCCGGCTTCGGCTTTTGTCAACGCGATAGAACCGTTCAAAAATCCGTGCGAGATGTTGCGGTGGAATTCCCTCTCCATTGTCCTTAATGATAGTAGTAATATTTTTTTTTGTCACATCAAAACTAACGCTAACATCGCCTCCCTCCTGCGTATAGTTGATGGCATTGGATACCAGGTTGGTTACTACCTGCATGATGCGTTGCCAGTCGGCAAACACGGTCATCTTATGGTTTGGCTCGATCAGTTTTAACCGGATATTTTTCTTCCGGGCTCTTTCTTCCAACTGGTCAATTACTTCATTGCACAGTTTGAGTAAATCAAGCGATTCAAATTTCATTTTTATATCACCGGACTCAATCTGTGACAAGGTGAGGAGGTCCTGGACCAGTACATCAAGGCCATCGAGACTTTTGGCAGCTTTTTTTAGAAAACGGTGTCGAACATTTTTGTCGTTTACGGCGCCATCCAGTAGGGTGTGCACAAAACCCTGTGCGGCAAAAATCGGAGTCTTTAGTTCATGCGATACATCTGCAATAAATTCCTTCCGGAAAGCTTCGAGTTTTTTGAGCTCATCAATTTCTTTCTGCTTGAGCAGGGCGAAGGAATAAATTTCTTCGTTGATCTTTTTTAACGGATTGAGGGCCCCGGATTTTTCAGTTTGAATGCCGCTCAATTCCTTCTTCCGCAATTTCTCCAGCATCTTATAAATGCGGTTGATCTCCCGGAAGACCAGAAACTCCAGCACTACATAGATTAAAAGGTAGGATCCCGAAAAGCTGATGACGCCCGCCACCATGAGGCCATCCCGCTCCACACTTTGAACGAGCGACAAAAAAAGTACTGTCACCAGGGCGATGAACACCGCCAGGAGCAGGGCCATCGTCCGGGCACTATAGACCATGCGTTAATTGAGATTGAATTTGTAACCGACTCCTTTTACGGTTGTAATGTAGTCATCTCCGATCTTTTCTCTCACTTTACGGATATGAACGTCCACAGTACGGGCCAATACATAGACATCGGAGCCCCAGATATTCTGCAATAGGTCGTCCCTGCTGAACACTTTATTTGGATTTTGGGCCAGGAAAAACAGCAATTCAAATTCTTTCTTAGGCAGGTTGATCTCCTTGCCTTTTAAGCGGATCGTATAGCTGGAGCGGTCGATGACGAGTTCACCCATCGTAATCTGCAAGGACGGGGTCTTTCCCTTGGTGTCGCGCCGGAAGAGGGCATTGATGCGGCTCATCAGCGCACGGGGCTTGATCGGCTTGGTGATATAATCGTCAGCGCCCACATCAAATGCGGCTACTTCTGAATATTCCTCCGATCGGGCTGTTAAAAAAACAATAAACGTATTGACGAGGTCAGTCATGGCCCGAATCTGACGGCAAGCCTCAACACCATCCATATGCGGCATCATGATGTCAAGCAATACAAGGTCCGGTTTAAATTTCCGTGCGATGTCAACGCCCAGTTGACCATTGTTGGCAACTTTTACATCATATCCTTCCTTTTCCAGATTATACTTCAATAATTCGAGGATTGGCTCCTCATCATCCACCACGAGTACTTTGTAAGAAGGTTTTTTACTCATGTGCGTTAATTTTTGGGGTGATCAAAAGTAGCCAGATTCAATCCAATAAAAAACTAAGGTTAAGCAATTAACAAATCCTTAATCTTCTGTTCATATTCCTCCGACAGTTGCGCATAAATACATTTAACCGCAGGAGAACGCTGAGATTACTTTCATTACAATAAAAACTCTCCGGTTAAAATTTGGCTGCTTAATTCGTCGGATTGCTGACTTGATCGTTTTTAGGATATTGTTTCTTGTAATAATTGATCATGGCGCTCAGGTCTTTATGGAAAATGTTGACCCAATCATCTTTCATGGTATCGTGTTTCGACTCATAGGTCTTGAAATACATGAAGTAGGTATTGTTTGGCAGCCGCCTGGCAAAGTGGTTGGACCTTTTCTTTCCATCACTCCATGAAATGGTATCTATCGCATCCACAATTTGTCGGATGAAAAGTTCCTTTTTCTTTTTCCTGGCATCGATAGTTTCATTGGTCGAAAAAGTATCATAAAGACTATCGAGCTTTTGTGTGGCCCGCAACATATGCTCAGCAACTTTCCGATTATCGGTGTCCTCAAAAATATATTCATGGAGTTGTCGCGATGTATCACCAAAAGTTTTTGAAAGAAATTGCTCCGCCCCGCGGTCGCCAATAAAGGATGCCAGGTTCTCATTAAAATCCGAACTGTCCTTTACATACAGGGTAGCATGTACCATTTCATGAATAATCAGACTGGCCAGGTCTCCGTCACTTCGCGTTAGCATGCCACTCAGTATGGGATCCGTAAACCAGCCCAGTGTACTCCACCCGCCCGGGTTGCGAACGCTCACATCCCAGTTTCCCTGTTCCAGGGATTTCTTTTCCTTCATCGCTTTTTCGCGATCGAAATATCCTTTGTACGGCACTGAGCCAATCACCGGAAAGTCCCAGCGTTTTTCTTTTAG
>JAYWDP010000061.1:0-2588 GCA_043779775.1 Cyclobacteriaceae bacterium | reverse complement strand
GATGAAAAAAAGAAAGTCACCACAACACCTGACGGCAATCTGGAAGATGTACGTGCCTGGCTGGCAAAGAATGCGAGTGAAAGCAATCCAAGAGTTTTGAATCGGCAGAATTTACAGGGAGAATTAAATCTTCAGCCGGATGAAGAATTTTCGCACCTTTTTATAAAAATTTTAAACTCAGAGGACAAACCCGTCCAGTTGACGAGCGGTTATCAGGATTTTCAGGATGCCGATTGGTCCATGGACGGGAAGCGTATCATTTGTACTTCCCGGGCTTATAAGATCCATCCTGACCGTGAGCGGGACAGTGACTTGTGGATCATAGACGCAGACACAAAAGCGGGCAAAGAATTTTTATCCTGGCCAGGTTATAGCATTTCAAATCCATCCTGGTCTCCGGATGGATTACAGATTTTATTTTATGTTCAGGCCATTCAAAACAGGCATGCCACCCAAATTCAATTGGCCGTCGTGGCATCTACCGGAGGCAAGCCGCAGATTGTCACCGGCTCGCTGGACCGCGACGTTAATGGAGCTCTGTGGTCGGTGGACAACAAGTCGATTTATTTTGCCACTCAAACGCAGGGAGACATTCAGATTTTAAGCGTTCCATCTAAAGGAGGAACAATCTCAAAAATATTTGGAGATGATAACGGAGTAAATGAATTTGATTTGCAAGGAGATAAAATTGTCTATGCCCTGACCGAAACGAAAAATCCGTGGGAAGTCTATGTGATGAACTTGAAGGGCAAGAGCAATCGCCAGCTCACTAAACTCAATGAAGGGTGGATGAAGGATAAGCAGGTAATCTTTCCGAAAGAATATTGGGTAAAAACGGCTGATGGTTTGAATGTGCAATATTGGGTGATGGAACCCGTTGGGAAGAAGGACGGATTAAAGTATCCTACGATTTTGAATATTCATGGCGGACCGACGGCCATGTGGGGCCCGGGAATTTTTTCGATGTGGCATGAATATCAGCTTGAAAATAGCTGGGGATATGGATTGGTGTACTGCAATCCACGGGGCAGTGGAGGGTACGGTGACCAATTTAAGAAAGCCAATTTTAAAGATTGGGGTGCGGGCCCGGCTTCAGATATCCTCACTTCATTGGATGATGCGATAAAAAACAATTCCTGGATTGATAAAGACCAGCTCTTTGTAGAAGGAGGAAGTTATGCGGGTTATATGGTAGCCTGGCTGGTGAGTCATGATAAAAGATTTAAGGCAGCCAACGCCCAACGGGGAGTTTATGAGTTAAGTACTTTCATGGGGGAGGGCAATGCCTGGAGTCTTGTGCCCAATGATTTCGGTGGATATCCATGGGAAAAGGATACTAAAACCCTCCTGGATTCAGAATCTCCATACTCGTATGTGAGTAACATCAATACGCCTTTGCTCATTATTCATGCAGACCAGGACTTGCGGACGGGCGTGATCCAGTCTGAAATGCTCTACAAGAGTCTGAAAATCCTTAATAAACCCGTGGAATATATCCGGTATCCCAAAGAAGGACATGAACTCACCCGCAGCGGTAATCCGGGACGTATGATGGATCATATGCTGCGTGTGATTGAGTTTTTTGAGCGATATGTAAAACATCCTGAACCGGTAGCGGCTGGCGTCAAATAGTCCTTTTACCTAGATTCAGAATCATGGCTAGTGCTCCCATTCTTCAACAAACTGGTTGAAACTTCCTTTAGCTTCCAAAATATCGACATCGTGTATCCTTGGATGGTCTTTGTAGATCCAAGTCCCTCACCCCACCAACCCCACACTCAAGACTTGAACTAGATCGCCGCTCTTTTGGAAGACTTGCGCTAGTAGAAAATAACAGCAGTCTGAAGACTGTAATGATGAGGGTCACAAGTGTCCTTGCGGAACACTTGCGCCAGCGGGAGGTCGAATATTCGTCGTGGCCAAGAATCCAGCATGATAGTCCCACAGCCATTTTTAATATCTTTAAGCTACGATCCATTCCCTTTAACCTGACTACTGATAAAAACATACATACGTTCGAACAACTCTTTCGGGAGCTATTCAAACCCCTGTGCGGCTTTTCGATGAAGTTCGTGGGTGATTTGGATGAAGCGAAAGGATTGGTCCATGAAGTCTTTATCGCCGTTTGGGAAAAATTTGACACGCTGCCACCGGACATGAATTTTCACAGCTATTTATACACTGCTGTGCGAAACCGTTCGCTCAACCACATCCGCGACAGGAAAAATCAGGTAATGATAGTGCATGTTCCTGAACATGAATTGTCGGAAGAGTATGACCCGCTGATAGCCCAGGAATTGGAAATAGAAATTGAGATGGCCATCCAGTCCTTGCCGGAAAAATGCAGGATGGTTTTCGAGTTGAACCGGATGGAAGGCCTCAAATATGCCCAGATAGCCGAAAAAATGGGAATTTCCGTTAAGACTGTGGAAGCCCAAATGTCGAAGGCGCTCGGTGTGCTGCGGGAGCGGTTAAGCGAATTTCTTTCCCTAATATTTTTTATGCTTGTCCTGTAAGGGTAAATGGATTATGATGTGTTATGAAAGTAAAATAGTTAGCAGATTGATATGAACGTCATGGAGGAAGAG
>JAYWDP010000060.1:0-2599 GCA_043779775.1 Cyclobacteriaceae bacterium | reverse complement strand
ACATTTTCGATCTCATTCGGGTAAACATTAAAACCTGAAACTTTAATCATGTCCTTTTTACGGTCCACTATTTTAAAAAAACCATCTGATTCCATGATGCCAATATCGCCTGTGCGGAACCACTCATTGCTGAAGAAAACGCCGTCATTATCTTTTTGCCAATAGCCACGCATCACTTGCGGACCCCGGGCGCAAATCTCTCCTGTTTGTCCTTGGGGTAGTTGATTACCATCATCATCAAATATTCCAACTTCGGTACCTGGCATCGGAAGTCCGATCGTACCACGTTTATGCTTGCCGTCCAATGGATTGCAACAAAGTACGGGAGAGGTCTCACTTAAACCATAGCCTTCGACGATGTCTGTACCGGTAACTTCATGCCATTTATTCGCCACCGCATCCTGAACTGCCATTGCCCCAGCTACTGCACCGTGCAGATATGAAAAGTCGACCTCTTTGAATTTATTGTTGTTTAGAAGTCCATTGAATAATGTGTTAACACCTGTCACAATACTGAACTTGTGCTTCTTCAGTTCTTTTATAAATCCTGGAATATCGCGCGGGTTAGTAATCAACACATTTTTCACGCCTGTCGAATACATGAGCACGCCATTAACCGTGAGTCCAAAAATGTGATACATGGGTATGGCCGTAATCATGATATTCGTCGGACTGGCTGAGAGGTACGGCCTGAACCAATGGGAGATCATCATGTTGTGCGCCACAATATTTCGATGGGAGAGTTGTGCGCCTTTTGCTATACCAGTCGTACCACCTGTATATTGAAGTACGGCAAGGTCCTCACTATCAATTTTTGGTTTCTCCAATTTGAATTGAGACCCTTTCTTTAGTGCCTCTTTGAACGTGACTGCGTTGGAGATGTGGTAGGCCGGCACCATATTTTTAACCGTCTTCACCACAAAATTAGTGATTGCTCCTTTTACAGGACCCATCATATCACCGATCCGTGCAATAATGATATGTTTTACCGGAATCTTTTCAAGAATCGCCTGGAGGTTGGCTGCAAAGTTGTCCAGGATAACGATCGCCAAAATCCCGGCATCCTTGAATTGATGCTCCATCTCACGGGGGGTGTACAACGGATTTGTATTTACCACAATCAACCCGGCTTTCAGTGCTCCGATGAATGCGATCGGAAATTGAAGTAGGTTGGGCATCTGTATAGCAATGCGATCACCTTTCTTCAGTCCCAGTTCCTTCTGCAGAAAGGCAGCGAATGAAGTTGACAACCTATTGATTTCATTGAACGACAGTTGCTCACCCATGTTCTCAAACGCAATCCGGTCTTTGAATTTTTTGCTCGAAACTTCAAAGAGTTCTACGAGTGATTGATACTCCAACGGCCCTATCTCATGTGGGATGCCAGCCGGATACTTACTGAACCAGGGGAAGTCTTTTGTCATAACTCACGAAGATGGTTAACAATCGTTTGTTATAAAAGTGATGGTTAAACAAAAAGACCTCCCCGACGAATGATGTGACAAAAAAATGCCCCCCGATCCAGATAGCTATCGGGATCGGGGGGCATTGCTGTAGAGGAAGGGTTCGAACCTTCACGGGGACGTTAGCTACAGGACAGGAAGAAAACTTTAGTGGTCAACCCGTTATCCTGCGTTTATCCTTTCCCGACTACTACCTGTCAGCTGACAGGTAAGATCGGAATCCCCACCCCCGAGACAGGAGGGCTTGTCTGCCAATTTCAACACCCTACATTGTATATTATTCAACAAAGTAAGCTAATCACTAGAGTTATATTCAATATATAAGGCAAATATTTACATATTTTTTAAATAATACGTTACTTTTATAGTAAATATCAAAATTATGACTGCTCAAAAGGGTAATAATTACGGAATTGACAAAACTGATCTGAAGATCCTGGAAATACTGATGCAGGATGCGAAGAAACCTTTCACGGAAGTGGCCAAAAAGGTATTTGTTTCACAAGGAACAATTCACGTGCGCATGAATAAAATGCAGCAAGCAGGTATCGTGGAGAAAACCACGCTCAAAATTAACTACGGAAAGCTAGGATTTGACATCACTGCATTTATTGGTATCTATTTGGAAAAGAGCGCTTTATATGAACAAGTGCTGGCGAAGCTTAAACAGATCCCGGAGATCACCAACATTCATTACACTACTGGCAACTATTCCATGTTCGTAAAAATCCATTGTCGGGACACGAATCACCTGAAGGAGGTCCTGCATGACAAAATGCAGCAGGTGGAGGGAATTGAGCGGACAGAAACAATGATATCCCTGGAAGAAAGTCTTGACCGTAGCGTAATGCTATCCCAATAATTTATCGTAGAAAAGAACCTTAAAAGCGGATTTTTGTTAATATTTTTGACGCTATTTAAAATTAGTCTAAATACAGTCGATGAATAAGGACAACCAAATCCTGGAAGAAATCACCTCCAAAGAGTATGAGCACGGCTGGGCGATTGATCTTGAGACAGATTCTGCCCCAAAAGGCCTGGATGAGAATACTGTCAAGTTCATCTCGAAAAGAAAAAATGAGCCTGAATGGCTCCTGGAGTGGCGATTGAATGCTTTCCGCATCTGGACCAAAATG
>JAYWDP010000059.1:0-2602 GCA_043779775.1 Cyclobacteriaceae bacterium | reverse complement strand
GGAGAGTTGGAAAGGTCCCATCTCCGTGGCCCGGGAAGGGTGTTCTTTGCGTAAAGGGTGACCTTCCCACGTGAGCGGCATCAATATCCTTCTGAGGTGAGGATGGCCATCGAAACTGATGCCGAACATGTCGTACACTTCACACTCGTACCAGTTGGCGTTGACCCAAAGCGACGTGATGCTGGGTACTGAAGGCTTGTCTCCGGTTAGTGCTACTTTTAGTCGGAGGAAACAATTGCGGCCGAATGAAAAGAGATGATAGACGAGTGTGAATTGATTGGAAGGATATCCTGGTTCTTTCTTGCGGCTTCTTTCGTCGATGGCGGTCAGATCGTATAAAAAGGTGAAGGGCCGGGGGATACCTCTCTTGAGATAGTTAAGTATTTCAGTGATTTTTGCGACCGGCATCCATAGGGTAATAATATCATCTTTAGTTGATTGCCTGGAAAAGTTGTCTTCTCCAAACTTCAACTGCAATAGTTCAGGTGGATCCAGGTCGTTCTCCATAGTTACAAACTCATGCCAGATTTTAACCCTATCGGTACTTGTTTAATGTTACTTGTTTATCACTTTATATCTCATCTGGCGAACGGAGCGATGTCATCTTCATGCGCTCATCGTGCTTTTTATCCTTCATAGAAATTTTTTCAGGCCTGATGACACCCTGGTCTCCGATCATCCAACTCAGCGGACGTTGCTCCTTGCCAACCCGGGCTTGCAATAAAGTAAGTCCTTCCATAAAAGCATCTGGCCGGGGTGGACACCCTGGGACGTATACATCCACAGGCAAGAATTTATCGACACCTTGCACCACGCTGTATATGTCGTACATGCCGCCGGAGTTGGCACACGACCCCATAGAGATCACCCACCGCGGTTCCATCATCTGTTCATGCAGGCGCTTGATAATGGGAGCCATTTTGATAAACACGGTACCGGCGATGATCATCACATCGGCTTCCCGCGGAGTGCCCCGTATGACTTCTGCGCCAAAGCGGGCAACATCATACTTGGGTGTCATACTGGTGGCCATCTCTACAAAGCAACAGGATAATCCAAAATGAAAAGGCCACATCGAATTTTTTCTGCCCCATCCCAGCAAATCCTGAACGGTGCTTAGCACCAGGCTCTGTCGCACCGCTTCCTCCATTGAGCCCGTTCCATTCAAAGCGCTGACCGGTTCTTTCGCATCACTCAACCACCATTTCATATTTATATGGGTTTATTATAAGTTTGAGTCTCACCAATCCCGTCCACCGGTGAGTCTAGCGCATGGATGATTCATCGGAATTTTCTTTGATTAATTTCTTGTAGGCTTTGAGAATTTTCTCTCCATCCGGTCCGAAGTCAAGCGCTCCGTTCCTCCACTCATAGATTAGTACGATAACCAGCAGGACAATGAACACGGAAACACCGGCATAGCCAAGCCAACCCAATTCCCGGAAGGCGATGGCCCAGGAGAATATAAAAATAGTCTCAACGTCAAAAATGACAAAGAGCATGGCGATCAGATAAAATTGGGATGAGAAACGAAGTCGTGCCGATCCGGTGCTAAGGATTCCGCCTTCGTACGGTTCGTTAGTTGCGCGGTCCTTGTGATGCTGGCCGAGTACATAAGAAATAATAAGAATACCGGCAATGAGGGTACAAACTATTGCAGCATAAACCAAAAGTGGCCACAAAACGGTATTTTCATTTGCGCTGTCCAAAACAAATTTGCCTCCAGCAAATCATTTTAAAGTTGCCTCACCCCGGCCCTCTCCGGGAGGAGAGGGAGTAATAGAACTCTAGCGTCCCCGTGGAGTTTAGAATGCTTTAGCCTTGCTGACAGAAATGAAGGTATAATTTTTAACCATAAAACAAAAGGATGTTGGTTACAATTTACGGGATCCGCGATCTTGTGAGGTATGGCCGGAACGGCGGGATGATGTGTGGATAGATTAGGAGTATATAGCAGGCTGAAGGATCCAGCCGGTTTGTGGCATGCCCGCCAATCCCCCATTTAGCACAGAAATTTTACTTTCGGGTTTCCGCTGATTCCGCGACCCGGCGAAGCTCAGTCAATCGGCCCAAACTGATTAGTGACCGGTTATGTAATGCTCCAGATCCTCAATAATGATTTTTTGCTCTTCTATGGTGAACCGTACCAGGTCCCCGATGGAAATCATTCCGACCAGCTTATCGCCTTCCACCACCGGCAAGTGACGGATGCGCTTGTCCGTCATGAGATTCATGCAATCTTCTACGGTACTGTCCGGTGTAACGGTAAGGGGATCTCTTGTCATTATCTCGCTCACGAGTGTATCCTTTGATGATTTCCCTTTGAGAATCATTTTTCGAGCATAGTCCCGTTCGGTAAATATGCCTGCCAACTTTCCATTGTCCACCACCAAAAGGCCTCCAATATTTTTCTCGCACATGAGCTCAACGGCGCGGTACACCATCGTAGCCGACTCCACGGAAAAAACAGCCTTACCCTTGGTTGCCAGTATGTTTCCTACTTTTCCCATAATAAATTGATTTCAATCGAATGAAGGTAATTTTTTAATATAAAAAAAACAAGGTGTTTTCTTCTGGCTCACCCGCAATCCTATCTGGGATC
>JAYWDP010000058.1:0-2607 GCA_043779775.1 Cyclobacteriaceae bacterium | reverse complement strand
TGTTGGGCGCTTTCCTCCACTACTTTGACTAAAGAATCTAGCATACGTATTTCATTCTATAATTTAGTGCCAAAAGTAACAACAAGGTCACCCAATAGCAGTGCAATTTCGTTTATTTTCTTACATCTCTGCAACAATTTAATACCTAGAAATGAAGAATAGCGAATGCCCGTCCAAATAGCCATTGAGATTATTTTGTGCCGATGAGCCTGCTTATGTACTTTCCAATGATGTCAAATTCAAGATTGACTATATCACCTGAACGAAGCTGATTGAAATTTGTGTGTTGATAGGTATAAGGTATTATAGCGACCCGAAATATCCCCCCTTTTGAATTAAAACAAGTGAGACTCACACCGTTCACAGCGATGGATCCCTTCTCAACGGTAATATTTCCAATGGATGGATCATATTCAATATCCATCAGCCAACTGCCATCCTCCTCTTTGACAGCTTTGACCTTCCCGGTCTGGTCCACATGACCCTGCACGATGTGCCCGTCGAAGCGCCCATTGTTGAGCATGCATCTTTCCAGATTAACCTGGCTTCCGGCCTGCATTGTTCCCAGGTTTGACTTTAACAAAGTCTCATGAATGGTAGTAACCCCATGGGTGCCCTTCCCTATTTTCGTTACGGTAAGACATACGCCATTGTGAGAGACGCTCTGGTCAACCTTCAACTCGTGACTGATGGGACTGGAGAAAAAAAAATGCTTATTCGTTCCTTCCGTCTTGATTTCCTCAACTTCGGCCAATGCCTCGATGATGCCTGTAAACATGGAGCAAATCTGGGTAAAATTTTCTATTAAAAGATGAACGCTTCAGTTCCTATGAGATTTAAGTCCAAAGTTTAATGTTTAATGTTTAAGGTTCAAGGTTCAAGGTTAAGGTTTCAAATTAACGTGCTCCAATTTAGAAGCGTGAAACTTGAACCTTAGACATGGAACTTTGGACCCACGAATTATTTCCCTTTCAACAGATTCTCTATATTATACCGGATCCCATTCTTAAACACGATCTCAACATTCCACGCATCCTGAATATTTTTTAGCGGATCTCCTTTTACAATAACGAGATCAGCCAGCTTGCCGGCTTCAATAGTACCGAGATCTTTATCCACACCAATGGCCTGGGCAGAAAACAAGGTGGCCGCCTGCAGGGTCTGATAGGGTGTCAGCCCGGCGCTGACAAAATTTTGCATTTCAACATGTAAACTCAAACCGTAGGTGATGAAGGGTGAGTCGGTTCCTGCCGTCAACCGAACGCCTGCCGTGTGCATTTTCTTCAGGGTACGCTGTAACTCGGAAAACCGGTCACCAGCCTCTTCGCTGGAAATCACCATCTGCTTGGAAAAAGTATCAAGCTGATCAATATAGGTCTTGGAATACAGGGCATTCAACTGCCGGTTTTTTGAAACGGCAGGATCTTGTTGCCAGGCACTGAAAAATCCTCCTTCCAAAGCAATGGTGGGTGTCATATTCATGCCTGACTTAGCCAGAATTTGAACCACATCTTCGTAGTTCCTGTTCATGGCCGTGAGCTTTGGTGAATATCCTCTTCGGCTGGTAGCACTCATATGTTCCACGGCATCTACTCCATATTTGTTTGACGGATAAATTTCATGAGAAGAAACAGGAATCCCGATAGCATGCGCCATCGCCGTTGCGCTCCGCTGATAATAATCCGGAAAACGGACGTAGGTCTTGAGAAAGTCATATCCGAGTCTGCGGGCCCGCTCCAACTCCATATCAATTTGCAAACCGGTGGAGACGCTGGTAGCCAAATCGTAATACACCCTTCCTCCTTCCAAAAGATTCCCCGTAAAAAATAATCTGGGACCCTTGCGGGCTCCACTGCCCCAGGATTCCTTTCTTTCCAGTGCGTCATACGGATCACCCCCGGTCTCCCGTACCGAAGTAATTCCATACGCCAGCCAATTGCGGCCTGCCAGCTCGCCTGCAGAACTATAATGGTGCGTGTGCATTTCAAATATTCCCGGGATCACCGTTTTATCTGAAGCATCAATCACCGTGACTGAACCATGATTCTTATGAGGAACAATTTCTTTAATCCTATTGCCCTCCAGGGTAATGTCAACATTTTTAAGATAGGTCGCCGAACGACCATCAAAAACCTGCCCTGCATGGATCACGATCTGGCCCTGATTCTTCTGGGTCTTCCACACCATCGTACATGGGATATCCTCCATGTGCCCGTCGTTCAGAAAAATTTTTTTTAGTCTATCTGTGGCCATGAATACGATGGACCTGGAGTCCCCTGTCCAACTCGGGGCCTCTGCCAATTCATTGGTGAGTCTCCTAGGCGAGTGAATCTGCTTTCCGGTAGCATCCACTTGCACTATCCATAAAACCGCATCCTGGATATAGGCGATTTTACTTCCATCCGGCGACCACACCGGACCATTTTTCCCACGCGCACCAATCGAACGTGCTTCCACCGGAGAATAGAAATAAGCAGGATCACCATTTGCAGGAGCATATAGAATCCTGGTCTGCCCTTCTCTGAATCTTGAGGAGTTAGGCTCAAGGGCCGCGAGGGCAACAAGTTTACCATCTCCTGACCAGGTAGGTTTACCAGGAGTAAACAT
>JAYWDP010000057.1:0-7654 GCA_043779775.1 Cyclobacteriaceae bacterium | reverse complement strand
AAGGGCCTTGCTATGCGCATCAATCAGGCACATGCAAAGGGGGTTGTGAGGGGAAGGAGACTGCAAAAAAATACAATAAGCGGGCACAGAAGGCAATCGATTCATTTTTTCAGGAAGGCGAAACGGTGGCCATCATTGGCAAAGGCAGAAGGCCGGATGAAAAATCACTCGTGCTCGTAGAAAATGGAAGTTATCTCGGCTTCGGATATTTTGACCAGGCAGCAGTCATTGACGATTTTGAGTCAGCAAGAAGTTATATCAAATCCGGAAAAGAGAATCGCATCGTTCAAAGCATCGTCAACGCCCTTCTTCAAAATCCACGCGATTATGAATTAATATATTTCGATTGAATTTTATGCCGATTCTTAAGCATTGAGAAGGAAACCCCGGGGCAATCCTTAATACCTGCCATAAACAATGCCAAATCCTTCCGGGCCCGTTCGTAAATATTTTGAACCTAATTCTTTATTATTGCGGTTTGTTTTTGGAAAAATCAACCCTATGGCAATCGAAACGACAGCGGAACAGCAACAGGAGCATAGAAAAAAGATAAATCAGGTTTACACGGAAGTCGCTAAAGTGGTGGTCGGCCAGGATTACATGGTGAATCGCCTGTTGATCGGCTTATTCACCAACGGACACATATTGCTGGAAGGCGTTCCTGGATTGGCCAAGACCCTTACCATTTCCACCCTAGCCAAAGTTCTTCACCTCGACTTTCAGCGTATTCAGTTCACCCCCGACTTATTGCCTTCTGACCTGGTGGGAACCATGATTTACAATCAGCGGGAGGGAAAATTTGAAGTCAAGAAAGGCCCTATTTTCGCCAATATTGTTTTAGCGGATGAGATCAACCGCTCACCTGCTAAAGTGCAATCAGCTTTGCTGGAAGCCATGCAGGAAAAAACGGTGACCATCGGCGAGACGACTTTTACACTGGACAAGCCTTTCCTCGTAATGGCTACCCAAAATCCGGTTGAGAACGAAGG
The DNA here is from genome assembly GCA_043779775.1 of Cyclobacteriaceae bacterium. Classification (GTDB taxonomy): domain Bacteria; phylum Bacteroidota; class Bacteroidia; order Cytophagales; family Cyclobacteriaceae; genus ELB16-189. The sequence continues at coordinate 6,665 of JAYWDP010000057.1, read as the reverse complement.
GACCTACCCCTTGCCAGAAGCGCAGGTGGACCGGTTTATGATGAAGGTGTCGGTGGACTATCCCACCAAAGAACAGGAACTTGAGATCATGCGAAGGATTTCAAATATGCAATTTGATTTTACTGTGAATCCGGTGCTTACCAAAGAAGACATCTTCGCCATTCGAGCGGAGGTAAACAAAACAAAGATTTCTGAGTCGCTGGAAAAATATATTATTGAACTGGTATCCGCTTCGCGTAAAGCGAAAGAGTATAAATTGGATCACGAGGCACAGTACATTCAGTTTGGCGCCTCCCCCCGCGCCAGCATCAACCTGAACCTTGCCTCGAAAGCCTGTGCATATCTCTATGGCCGCGATTATGTATTGCCTGAAGACATTAAGGAAGTGGCACTCGATGTCATGAACCACCGGATCATTCTCAACTACGAAGCGGAAGCTGACAACGTGAAAACCACCGACATCATCAAAGCCATTCTAAACAAGGTGCCGATCAGTAAGTAGTTCATTATTTCTTCACAATTCCTTAACATTCCCGGATCAGCCGATTAAGAACATTGGTCTTGATATTCATTTATTTGGGTTAGTTGTTAAACATCAGAAACCCCTTAAAGACCATCGTATTAATGAATTGGTAATATATCCTATCGGTTGGGGTAACATGGCTGAGTCAACTTTGCGGCATAATTTAATCTCCATGAAAAGAATTTTACAAACCCTGATCGTAAGTGCCCTGACGCTTTTGGGATCTGGCATGTATGCACAGGTGACAACAAGTTCAGTGAACGGTAAGATCACGGACTCCAATGGTGAAGTATTACCCGGTGCCACGGTCCAATTGTTATATAAGCCCACAAATGCAAGTTTTGGAGTCGCTGCGAATGCAGAAGGCCGATTCACATTATCCAACCTTCCTCCCGGTGGTCCTTATTACATAATAATTTCATTCGTAGGGTATCAGACTGAAAGACAATCGGATGTCAACTTAAAATTGGGAGAGTCTTTGTCCTTGAATCTGCAATTGAAGGATGAGGCCCGGCAACTTTCGGATATCATTGTAGTAGGAGTGACTACCGACATGACAGAAAAATTCGGTTCGGGTACCAACGTTGGAAAATCTCAGATTCAAACCCTGCCAACCTTAAGCCGGAGTTTTTCAGACTTCACCAGGCTTACACCACAAGCCAGCAACAACTCATTTGCTGGAACAAACTTCAGGTATAACAACATTACCCTCGACGGTGCCATCAACAACGACGCCATCGGATTCAGTCCTTCTTTGGGAGGTATCAGTGGAACAGCCAATCAACCCGGCAGCAGTACCCGCACCAACTCTTTTAGCCTTGATGCCATTCAGGAAGTGCAGGTGCAAATTGCACCCTATGATGTGACACTCGGTAACTTCACCGGAGGGAGCATCAATGCGGTTTCGCGCAGTGGCTCCAACAATGTAACGGGTTCCGTATATGGGTTTGGCAGAAATGCTTCCATGACAGGAAAATACAAGGGAGATGATAAGGTAGGTGACGGGTCCATAGCCAATTCTTACAGTGACTATCAAACAGGTTTCCGTGTTGGTCTTCCGTTGATAAAAGACAAACTGTTTCTTTTTACGAATGAGGAAATCACCAACAGCACCATACCGCTATTCTTCCCTGTCGGAGCGCCCAATTATTTTATGACTACGGATATCGCCAATCAAATCATAAATAAGCTGGCGACCATGCCGGTGAGTCAATACAATCCAAACGGTGGTTATGATCCGGGGGCCACGACAGGCTACAGCATTACTTCAAAGAGTAAGAAGTTTTTTAACAGAATAGATTGGAACATTAACAAAAACCATCAGTTGATCATTCGTAATAACACAGTTATTTCTGAGGCCACTAACTTAGAACGATCCACCAGCGAGTTTCAATTTGGTAACTATGACTTCTTACAAAAGAATACCAACATCAGTACGGTCATCGAACTAAAAAGCCGGTTTGGTAATTCAGCGAGCAACAGTTTGATTCTCGGTTATACAGATATCAAGGATAGCCGTGAACCTTTGGGCAGCAGCATCTTCCCTCAAATTCAAATTAACGGTATTGGAAGCGGCCACGTTTTGCTGGGATCAAATCGCGAAGCAGGCATATTCAACATGCATCAAAAGACCTTTGAATTCACTGACAACTTTAAGTTTTTCACGGGAAACCACAATTTCACTTTTGGTACACACAATGAATTTTATAACATCAATTACAATTTTATCAACTCATGGAATGGCAGGTTTGATTATTCCAGCCTCGCCAATTTTCTGAATGACAACCCATCGCGCATGCGGGCAATTTATAACCCGACCGATAATACACGCGATCCCAACTTGAATTCCTCTCCTGCCAATTTTAACATAGCAATGCTAAGCCTCTATGCTCAGGATGAATTAGCGGTAAGCAATAAGCTAAAATTGACCTATGGATTGCGCGGCGATATGACCTTATTGCCGAGGGGTCCTGATGTCACGGGTCAAAGTAAATTTCCTTTAAGCCCGGCTAATTATGCAACAACGTATACCTATGATACCCCTGTGCCACAGATCGGCAATAATTACTTTGGGCAGTTGTACGTCTCGCCCAGGGTAGGGTTTAACTATGACCTCAAAGGTGACCAAAGCGTTATTATAAGAGGTGGTTCCGGTATTTTTACCGGACGCATTCCATTTGCGTGGCTTGGATATGCATACTACAACAATGGTGTTTCTTATGGTGCCATGGATTTGAATCCTCCGGTCGCCGGAACGAAAATACCTACAGACCCAACACAATTTCAGGCTTTCGCTGCCGCGAATGGATCTAAAAATCGTTCAGAGCTTAATCTTATAGATAAGAACTTCCAAATGCCCAGGATGTGGAGAAGCAACATAGCTGTTGATATGAAGTTAGGGAGTGGTTATAATTTAACACTTGAAGCGCTTTATACTAAAACGATCAAGGATGTTCAGATCAAACAAATCAACCTGAAGGACTCCGTGTTCTATGCTCCCAATGATGTCGACAGGCAACAACCACTCTATCTTGCATCAACCACAGCCACCGGTACCGTCAATCGTGTATCGAATAATTTTTCAAGTATTTACCTGATTACCAATACAACACAAGGGAGCCGGTATCAGTTGACCGCAAAAATTACGAAAGAATATAAGTTTGGGTTGAGCATCATGGCAGCTTACACATACGGAGAATCAAAAGATATCCTGAACGGGATACGAAACTCCCCTGAGTCTGGATGGCAATTAAACCAGGCTTTAAATCCGAATAATCCCGGATTGACCTATTCAAATTTTGATATCCGCCACAGGATTGTATCCTCCGTCCAGTATAAAAAAACTTGGAATCAGAAAGCAACATCCTATATCTCGATGATTTACACGGGTCAGTCCGGCTCTCCTTTTACTTATGCGATTACTTCCAGCAATAACCTGACACGCAACGGCCAGCAAATTGATTTACCCTTCATTCCGGCCTCATCAGATCAAATCAATCTCGTGAACCGGGTAAATACAGATGCTACAATCACAACACCCGCCCAGCAATACCAGGAACTTGATAACTTCATCAACAAGGACAGCTACCTCAGCAACCACAGAGGTCAGTATGTTGAACGGAATGGCGCCAGAACGCCCTGGAACAATTTGCTTGATCTTCGATTAATGCAGGATTTTCACTTTAATGTGGGCGGTCAAAAAACAAATACGATCCAAATCACATTTGATATCATCAACTTCACAAATCTGTTAAATAAAGATTGGGGTATTGTTTACTACACACCTAATACCCAAAACTCTTCAGTAGATATAGGCTTAAAAGTTACCCGGTCAGGGACCTCAACCGCGGCACCGACGTATACGTTCACTACGCCAACGGCAACGTATTCCATCGATCAATTTAGTTCAAGATGGCAGGGACAATTGGGAGTCAGGTATATTTTCTAAATAGGTGGTTATGAAAGGAAACGCCTCACAGATGTGGGGCGTTTTTTTATTTAATTAACCTTCCGCTGCCTTTCCTTATGTGCTTCAATCACTTTTTTGATTTGTTCTCCAGCCAGTTTTACAGAGTCCTGGGCAAGTTTGTTGTTTTCGATCTTTTGCAACAGCACTAAATTTTCAAGCTTGTTGGCTTCTACGGCCTTGTCCAGTTGAATTTTCTCCTGGGCATTGTTGCCCAGTTTAATATTAAGTTCTTTGTTTTGATTGGTGAGCCGCTGCTGTTGACGAAGCACAGCGTCAGAGGCCTGCTGGCCTTCATTAATCTGAGCCTGAATTTTATCACGGTAAAACTTTACTCCAAACTGATAGACTAATTTCTCCAGTTGTTTTTCTACCAGCGTAATGTCATTGACTGTCCACTCCGTTGCTTTAATGCCCAGCCACACGCTTGCTTTCTCTTCATTTCCTTGCGTTTTGGCATAGACCGCACCAGTGGTATACACGGTGCCTCCCAATGCGGGTCCTTCCACAAATTGATAATCATTTCCTGATTTGACTTTGCCTAAATCCTTGATAAATCGACTGAAAACAGCAGCAATATCATCCTTCTTACCTTCCAATTCTGTGGCATAACCTTCGGCAGATTCACCTTTTATTTTTTCACTCTTCTTGTCGACGGATACTTTTTGTGAATAGCAGAGTGTCGTCATGCTCAAGGCCCAAAAAATTACTAATTTTTTCATTGTTCAATGGTTATCTTGGGTGTAAAGATCATTTAAAAATTACGGTTTTGGCAAACTCTGTTTTAATCACAGGCGCCTCCGGCTTGGTGGGTAAGCGGCTTACAGAAATCCTGATCCAAAAAGGATATCAAGTTTCTCATTTGGGTCGGTCAAATAGATCTGGTGCAATTCCTTCGTTTGTGTGGGATGTTGATAAAGGGCAAATGGATGCCCAGGCACTTCAAGGGGTGGATGCAATTATTAACCTCGCCGGCACGGGCGTAGCCGAAAAACGCTGGACGCCGCAACGCAAAAAGGAAATTTTAGAGAGTCGTACCAAATCGTGCACCCTCTTGTACGAAACATTAAAACGTACCAAGCATCGCGTAAAAGCTTTAGTATCCGCTTCAGCCATTGGTTATTATGGATATGGACTTGATAGCAAGGTATTGACGGAAGAGAGTCTGCCAGGCAATGACTATCTCTCGAAGGTGGTGGTGGATTGGGAGAAAGCGATTGACTCAATTACTTCCATCGGAATTCGCGTTGTGAAAATTCGGATCGGCATCGTGTTGAGTGAAAGGGGAGGAGCATTGATTGAAATGGCAAGGCCGGTAAAATGGGGCATTGGATCCCCGCTGGGTTCGGGAAAGCAAATGGTGAGTTGGGTTCATCTCGATGATCTGTGCGGAATCATTGTTAAGGCAGTGGGAGATGATTCCATGAAGGGTGCCTACAATGCGGTGGCACCACGTCCGGTGACCAATCGCGAGATAACAAAAGCCATTGGAAAAGTTTTGAAGCGGGCTGTTTGGCTGCCCAATGTACCAGGCTTTGTACTCTCAATGGTGGTAGGAGAGATGGCCGCGGTGGTCGTCAATGGGGCCACTGTTTCATCGGATAAGATTCAAAGAGCAGGGTATGAATTTCAGTTTACGGAATTGGATCATGCATTGGATGATCTCATGCGGAGCCCAAAGGCCTAAGCTATGGCTTGGTGTCGACTCGAGGGCCAACGATTTGAAGCATTAGTAAAATAAAAATCCGTGTTAATCTGTGGCTAAGAAATTATATTCAGTTACAACTGGCATTTTAATTCGCCACGGATTAAACAGATTTTCACAGATTAAATTCCCATAACCTTAATTATTAATTCTCACTCGCATTTCTTTATCTTCGAATCGAATTGTGTTAAATACTATGGCAACCAAGAAAAAGAAAAATGGAGATGAGCTCGTCAAGCAGGCACTCGAAGAGGAACATCGCATTCGCAAAGCATTCAAGGACAAAGACTGGGCTGAGATTAAAAGCTCCGACTCCTGGGTGATTTTCAAAGTGATGAGCGAGTTTGTGGAGGGATTTGAGAAACTCGCCAAGATTGGCCCGTGCGTCACGATCTTCGGATCGGCCCGGGTAAAAGCAGGACATCCGTATTACAAAACCGCCGAAGAGATTGCCTTTCAACTGGTGCAACACGGATATGGCGTCGTCACAGGAGGAGGTCCGGGCATCATGGAAGCTGGAAACAAGGGAGCCAACCGGGCCGGCGGCAAATCGGTGGGATTGAATATCTATTTGCCCCACGAACAAAAAGGAAATCCCTACATCGATCCTGATAAATTAATTACGTTCGATTATTTTTTCGTCCGTAAAGTGATGTTTGTAAAATATTCGCAGGGATTTATTGTCATGCCTGGCGGATTCGGGACCATCGATGAACTTTCGGAAGCCTTAACGCTGATTCAGACAAAAAAAATCGGCCGGTTTCCGATTGTGCTGGTGGGCAAGAAATTCTGGGGTGGCTTGATCGACTGGATTAAAAAAATTCTGGTGGAAGAAAAAATGGTTTATGCGGAAGATCTTGAATTGTTTAATTTGGTGGATAGTCCCGAGGACGCTGTGAAAGTGATCGACGATTTTTATGCGAAATATCTGCTGTCGCCGAATTTCTAAATTTTTTTCGTATTTGGGACCA
>JAYWDP010000056.1:0-2625 GCA_043779775.1 Cyclobacteriaceae bacterium | reverse complement strand
GGATATTCCGGAGATGCTGACCCCGGTAACGGGCATACTGACCCCTCTGTTAGATTTTGGCTCAGCGAAGCTGATAGCCTGACAATCTTACTTCTTTTTTCTTAAACTTTCACCTTTCAGTTCAATTCTGTACGATGTATGAACCATTCTGTCGAGAATGGCATCGGCAATGGTCTCTTCGCCAATTACATCGTACCAATTTGCTACCGGTAACTGGCTTGCGATTATAGTAGCCTTTCGGGCGTGTCTATCCTCAATGATCTCCATAAAATCCATCCGCTGCTGTTGCTCCAGGTTTGCTAACCCGAAGTCATCAAGGATGAGTAAATCTGATTTGGAAAGCTTTTCAAAAAACTTATAGATGGAGCCATCGACACGATTCATCTTCGTTTTCAAAAGCAATTTCTGCAGATTATAGTAAGCAACTTTATATCCCTGGCAACACGCCTGATGTCCTAACGCGGAAGCTAGAAAACTTTTACCGGTACCGGCTGCGCCACTGATTAATACTGCTTCACCTTTCGTGATATATTCACCGGTAGAAAGTGCTGTCAGCAAGGACTTATCCATTCCTCGTGAGGCGTCCATGTGAAGTTCCTGAACGGAAGCAGGATACCGGAAGTGCGCATTATGCTGAAGCCGCTCAAAGCGTTTACCATCTCTTTCAGTTTCTTCTGCCTGCAGGAGCATCTCCATTCCTTCGGTAAAGGAAAGCTCATGGTGCTGCCTGGTTTCCTGTAAGGCCTGCCAGCTGCGGCTCATGCCGTGCAGGCGTAATTCTTTTAGTTGTGTTTCGATGTTCATTTTATTAAAATTTAATTGTGCCTTGAGAATAGTAATCTTTACCACGGATATTGTTGTGCTCAGGGAGTGTCTGCTTTTTTTCAGTATCCTGATGATCTTCCATTTTGTTTTTCAGTATCCGCTCCACGAACTTGTAAGAGAGATTCCGGTACTCGATAGCAATTTCGCAGGCTTTAGAAAAGGCAGCGACCGGTGCAGTCTTCTGCAGGCGCAATAAGCCATCACAGGTACGATAGAGTTGTTCGGGATGTTGTGGCTGATTAAAAATAAGTTGAATAAGCACATGAAGTTCAGCAGACTTGGATTTAGCTCTCTCAATATAATAATCCGGGCTTCTGTCTAAGTAATGCTGGTGATGCGAACATAAGTGTTCTTTTACCGTACTGTATCCTCCTTGCTGATGGTTTCTGATATGAACAGCAATTTGCTTGCCCCTGGCATAGATGTGTACCATAGAGCGGGTATAAATTACCTTTACCCTTACGCCTATGAAAGCAAAAGGAACGCTGTAATAATGTTTATCCTTACTGAGATAAATATAATTATTGCTCGCTGCCGTCGCTTCTGCATAATACTTGACTTCAAAATCTGTTGATGGCAATGGGCCAAGCAAATGTTTTTCAGTTGCCAGAAACCGTTCTTCCCTGCAATAAGGCTTTTGCTGCATGCGTGTCTGATTATGAGCCTTTATTTTTTCCTTGATAGCCACGTTCAAAGAGGCCAGATCAAAGAACTGCCGGTTGCGCAGGCGGGCATATACCCGATTGTAGACCAGCTTCACCTGGTTTTCAACCAGTGCCTTATCCTTTGGTTTACGTACGCGTGCCGGGATGACCGTAATTTTATAATGATTAGCAAAATCTTCAAGTGCCCTGTTAATTTCAGGCTCGTACCGGTCAGCTTTAACAATAGCCGATTTAAAATTGTCGGGCACCAGGATGGCTGCCGTCCCGCCCAATTCATTAATACAGCAGCGCAGGGCATACAGAAAATCAGCGACACACTGACTGGGTACAGCCATAGCAAAACTGTAATCTGAAAACGGAAGCGTGGCGACAAATACCTGACAGGGAATTAACTCTCCGGTAAGACGATTTATATAATGCAAAGGCTTTCCGGCAAAATCGATAAACAGCTTGTTGGCGGGAAGATGTTCGAGTTTCATCCCGGGGTTACGGGCGATGACTTGCTGCTGTAAATGAAAACAGAACTGTGAATAAGCGTAGCCCGGCTGATAGACTGCTTTATATTCTTCCCACAGCAATTTTTTTGTTACGCCAACGCGTTTCAGTTCAGCAATAAAGTAATCCAGCTTTAGGCTCAGATGCTCAAACCTGGGGTCTTTGTAGGCTGGATTACCCGCATGGAATTTACCTTCCAATACAGGATCCTCCAGTGCTAAAAGTTCTCCAACAGGAAGCAAGCCGGTGGACAGCTTGATCAGATACGCTTTTACCGTATTCCTGCTGACGCCCAGATTCCGGGCGATGCTTTTGATAGAGTGGCCTTGCTCATGAAGGCGTAATAACTGTTTGATCTGACTCATTGGTTTTGGTTTTCCGGCCATCCTCTTTCTGTTTAGGCAGAGTAAGTACTCACCTAAAGAACCAAAACCTAATTATGAAAGGGGGGTCAGTATGCTCCGGTATATCGTTGATTCAATCCTGTTTGTAGGGGTCAACATGCTCCGGTACACTCCTTCATAAATTTACAGGGGGGTCAGCATCCGCCGGAATGTCACAAACTCTTCAAAAGAATAGTCTGCAAAAACCATAACTAACGATCCGTTTGTGGGGGGTCAACATGGTCCGGAATATCCAG
>JAYWDP010000055.1:0-7693 GCA_043779775.1 Cyclobacteriaceae bacterium | reverse complement strand
TGGAATAGGAGAAGGCAGAATATCCCTTTAAAGCAATGTCTGATCATTTTTTCAATATCATTAAAAAATAAGTTTAAATGAAAGAACTTGCTTACCGTTGAAGTAAAATAAAATTGGAGTCATTCTCGTATGAGATACCCAGGATACTGCTGGCTGAAAGGACGATATAAATGCCACTGATTTAAGATAAAAAGCCTTAATTACATACTTACGGAACCCATTTAGTTTCAGGAATTTTCTCCAGAAAAATTTTCCAATTTTTCTTTTGAATATATCTGGTACTGGTTGACTAAATGTGTCAGTTGATATTTAGCTAAGGACGAAAGCAAAAATGCTGTTGTAACGTCGGACGGGGTAGTGAAGTTTGGCTTTGTTAGTTAAGTCTAATTTAGAATCCTTCTATTCATAGCCTCTTCGTCTCAACTTCTACTTGGCGTAAGCCACTGACCTCATTTCCCTAATCACCGTCACCTTAATCTGCCCTGGATATTGCATATCCCGTTCGATCTTTTGTGATATTTCGAAACTCAATTGCCCGGCGCGTTCGTCGGTTGCTTTCTCAGCGTCAACAATCACACGTAGTTCGCGTCCTGCCTGGATAGCAAAACATTTGTCAACGCCCTCAAAGCTGAGCCCGACTTGTTCCAATTCTTTCAGGCGTCGTGTATATTGTTCAATGACTTCGCGTCTCGCACCAGGTCGTGCGCCGCTGATGGCATCACAGGCCTGAATGATCGGAGAAAGTATGTTGGTCATTTCGATTTCATCGTGGTGTGCTCCGATGGCATTGCAAACGATGGGATGCTCTTTGTATTTCTGGGCCAATTCCATGCCTACGATGGCGTGGGGTTTCTCCAGTTCTTCAGGCCAAACTTTTCCAATATCGTGGAGAAGGCCGGCCCGTTTTGCTTGCTTTACATTGAGGCCTAATTCAGCAGCCATGATCGCGCAGAGGTTAGCCACTTCGCGTGAGTGTTGCAATAAATTTTGTCCATAGGATGAACGAAAGCGCATACGACCAATCATCTTGATCAGTTCAGGGGCCAGTCCATGGATGCCCAGGTCAATGACGGTGCGCTCACCGATTTCAACGACTTCATCATCAATATTTTTTGTTGTCTTGGCAACGATCTCTTCAATTCGGGCGGGGTGAATACGGCCGTCCTGTACGAGGCGATGCAAGGACAACCGTGCAATTTCCCTCCTCACCGGGTCAAAGCCTGAGATGATGATGGCCTCGGGCGTGTCGTCTACGATAAACTCAACCCCGGTAGCAGCTTCCAGTGCCCGTATATTGCGGCCTTCACGGCCGATTATTTTTCCTTTGATATCATCACTTTCAATATTAAAAATGGAGACAGAATTTTCTACGGCGTGTTCCGTGGCCGTACGCTGTATGGTTTCCACCACCAGTTTCTTCGCGTCCTTTGTTGCCGTCAGCTTGGCTTGTTCCATGATGTCTTTGATAAAGGAGTTAGCTTTTGACTGAGCTTCTTCTTTCATAGACTCCACCAGCTGGTCGCGGGCCTCATCAGCAGTAAGTTTTGAAATGTTTTCCAGTATTTGAACTTTCTGCTGGTTGAAGCGGTCCAGTTCTTCTTTGCGTTTCTTTACGAGCTCATGTTGCTGTGCGAGGCTTTGACGTTCCTCGTCAAGATCCAGCTCTTTTCGCTTGGTTTGTTCCAGTTCTTTGGAGAGCTGTGCTTCACGCTGCTTAATCTTTTGTTCATTACTTATGATCTGGTTTTTTTTCCGGTTGGTGTCTTCGTCAAACTCCTGTTTCATTTTCAGGAATTTTTCTTTGGCCTCAATGATTTTGTCTTTCTTGATATTCTCAGCCTGGAGCTCAGCTTCCCGTATAATAAGCTTCGACTTCTCTTCGAGAATTTGTTTGTTTCTCTTCAGCTTTCGCTTGTATAAAAGGGTTCCGATCAGAAGGCTCAGGATCACTGTGGTCGCCAAACTGATCAGGGCAAGGGGTAGGATTTCCATATAATTACAGTGTTAACGTTAAAAAATACCCCCGCACGTGCGGCAGGGCCGTTAACAGAAGGACTTGGGAGAGGAAGAATTACAGGATAGCTTGCGAGACCAACTGATTCAAGTGGTTTACTTTTTCCACTACGGACTGGTCAACGGCATGAGTATCTTCTTCGGCCGCCAGCTTTTGCACCAGGCAGTCAAAGGCCGTCATGGCCAGCAGGTCTTGTTTATCGTCAAGGCCGAATTGCTCGCGATATGACTTCAACTTTTCGTTGATCAGCTTGCCTGCGGCCCGCACCCGTTCTTCTTCCTGGTGCTTTACCTTCATGGGGTATTCGCGGTCTGCTATTTTGATCTTAATTGAAAGTTCGTCCATCTACAGTTTGCTTATCGGCTTAAGTGAGCGATGCATTTGTCTATCTCACGGATATACTCATCCACTGTCTTCTTCAACTCCGAAACACTTCCGTCTTCCGGGTGAATATTATCTACAATCTTAGTGATTTTAATCTGATTTTTAAAACTTCCCAACTGCTCATCGCGCTGCCGGAGATGCTGTTTTAGCTCTGAATTCTCTCCTCTCAGGCTCGAAACTTCATGTTTTAGGTTTTTGTGCTCACTGAGAAGCACGACTAACTTGCGTTCCAGACCGTTGAGACTAGTTTTTAGGACTTCCTGTTCCATGGTGTTTGGTGGTTGTAGGGTGACTTTGGTTGGTGGTCTATTTTCTTATTACGGCGCCCAGCTTTATTTCAAATGCTGCTATTAATTTATTCATTGTCTTGTCAATCTCCTCGTCTGTAAGCGTTTTTGTTTCATCTAAAAGCGTAAATCCAAGCGAATATGCTTTTTTTCCTGACGAGATTTTGTCTCCTTCATATACATCAAATGCAGTGACATCTTTTATCAACATTTTTTCAGTTGCCTTTACCACTTGCCGAATCTCGTCAAAACTCACTTGTTTGTCAAGTACTAACGAAAGGTCACGTTTTACTTCAGGGAACTTAGGTAGGTCTGTTACTTCGAACTTAGGGTTTGCCGATTGGAAAAGCAAGTTCGTGTCCAGGTCTGCATAGAAAATATCCTGGCGAATGCCGAAATCTTTTGTCAAGGCGGATTTTACTTTACCCGCTTTCCCAATTTCCTTTCGATTCAAAGTGAATTTGATGCCGTATTCCAGCAAGGGATCATCAGGCTTTTCATACAAAATTTTGTCCAGGGAGGATTTCTCCAGGATTTGGACCACTTGCTGAGCAAGATCATGATATTGTACCGCCCGGGGTTTGCTTTGCCAGTTTTCCGCTTCAATATTTCCCGCTACGTAGAGCGCCAGCCGCTCGTTCTCAGCATATTTTCCATTTTCGAGCCCATAGACTTTCCCAAACTCAAAGAACTTAATCTCCTTTTGCTTACGGTTGAAGTTATAGGCACAGGCTTCCAGACCCGTGAATAGCATGGTCTGCCGTAGAATGCCCTGTTCTTCACTGAGTTTGTTAAGAAGCTCAATCGGCTTTCCTGAAAAGGACAAATCGTGCTTTTGCTGATAGACAAGGTTGGTCAGTGAATTCGTAAGAATTTCATAAAAGCCATTGGCCGCCAACATGCCGCCCAGTATACGCTTGAATTTATTAATATCTTGTTCGGGGAAGGCCGCTACATAGTCGGTTCCTGCCGTTTCGTGTAGTTCAATGTTGTTAAATCCGTAAATGCGCAGAATTTCTTCTACGATATCAGCCTCCTGGGTGACATCCACACGATAGGGTGGGACGGAAACAGTAAATTGATCCTCGCTTTTGGTGTTCACTTCGATATCCAGTCGCTTGAGGATAGAAAATATTTGTTCCCGATCGATGATTTTTCCAATCAACCGGTTGACATTTTTATTTTTTACAACGATGAGACGGTTTTCGATGACCTTCGGGTAAACATCCATTATTTCCGAAGAAATTGTTCCGCCAGCAACTTCCTTGATCAGCAGGGCAGCTCGCTTGAGGGCATATTCGGTGATCAACGGATCGGTGCCACGGGAAAAACGAAATGAGGCATCGGTCTTCATCTGATGATGATGGCTTGTTTTACGGATGGTTTCGGTTGAAAAACATGCGCTCTCCAGAAAGATGGAAGTGGTATCGGTTGAAATGCCGGATTTGATTCCCCCAAACACCCCGGCGATGCACATACTCTCTTCTGCATTGCAAATCATGAGGTCGTTAGCCGTCAACGTACGCTCTTTGTTGTCGAGGGTGATGAATTTTGTTCCCGCAGGCATGGTTTTGACTACGACCTGATGACCTTTGATTTGAGCGGCATCAAAAGCATGCAGGGGCTGACCGAGTTCATGGCAAACAAAGTTGGTGACATCGACAATGTTGTTGATGGGGGTGAGGCCGATCGAAGTAAGCCGGTCCTTTAGCCAGGCTGGTGATTCTTTCACCGTCAATCCGGTAAGGGTGCAGGCTGAGTACCGGGGACATCCAGTAGTTGTTTCGACCGTTACGGGGATGGGCAGGTGAGTATTATCAACTTTAAAACTTTCTACTGAAGGCCAGCGCACCGACCGGTTTTTAGCAGCCCGGATATCACGGGCGACGCCGATATGGGATGCAGCATCTGCACGGTTGGGCGTCAACCCGATCTCAATAATCTGATCCGAGCCGATGTTATAAAATTCTGCTGCGAGTTTGCCGTTGGGTTCTTTGGTATTTAAAACGATTATACCCGAATGGCTGTCGCCCAATCCTATTTCATCTTCCGCGCAAATCATGCCTTCACTTAGTTCCCCCCGGATTTTAGTGGATTTAATCGTGAACGGGTCATCTTGAACTGGATAGATCATAGTACCAGATACAGCGACGATTACTTTCTGGCCGGCGGCCACATTGGAGGCCCCGCATACGATGGATAGCGGTTTTGATTGACCGACATCAACGGTAGTCAGCGAAAGTTTATCTGCATTGGGATGTTTGAGGCAGGTAAGTACTTCTCCGATCACAAGTCCTTTCAAGCCTCCCTTCACGGTTTCAAAAGGGTGAATGCTTTCAACTTCAAGTCCCGTGGAAGTTAATATTTTTGCGATTTCATCCGGAGATTCCGGTAAGTCGATATATTCCTTAAGCCAGTTAAACGAGATGGTCATTGCGAAAAAAATCAAATATAAGGGTTCAGAAGGAATGAAAGTTCATAGTTAATAGTCCCAATCCAGCCCCAGCCGGTCTTTAAGTTCATGGAGGGTCGGATTTTTCTCTGCCAGATGCTCAAATTTTTCCTTCGAGGTGTAAATTATTTTCTTGCCGGCGGCTTCTTTCAGCAATGAATCAATTGTCAATTCAGAATTTTTCAGCCGGTCTCTTAAGAATTGAATTAAATCACGACGGAAATTTTCAAGTAAGGTTTCCTCCACGGGGTTTGTCAGCAATACCATAACCGTCGGATGTTCGTAACGGAATTCACGTTTTAATATCTGGTATTCGGCGATCTGATCTTTCCTTTGCTCCGCATAGTCATTCCACACTTCTTTCAATCGCCCGGGGTCAATCGTTTCAAGAAGTGGTTTTTCAGTGACGATGGTTTCCAAAGTCTTTTCTTCTGCGACTTTTTGTTTTAAAATTCCGTTGATATTTAATGTCGTCTTTGGCCTGGATGATTTTACGGGCTGGGGTGAGGTATTGTTTGCTACGTCTGGCAGGGTGATGGAATTAAGTACTCCGACCGGGGGCTCACTGGAAGGGGCGCCAGTCGTTACTTCAATTTTTTTTTTAATGCTGCGGGAGGGGCAGGTTCACTGAAGTCAGAGGGCGACTGGCTGGCGCCAGGGAAAGTTGATTTCAAGTGGGCCATTTTCATCAACGCGAGCTCCACCAGCAGGCGTTGGCTCTTACTCATTTTATAATTGATGTCGCACTGGTTGGCAATACTGAGCCAGGATAGGAGCAGGGAATACGCTGCAGCCTGAGATTGTTCGGTATATTTTTTCCTGATGTTTTCAGGCACTTCCATCAGTTGCACGGTTCGTGCATCTTGTGAAACCATCAGGTTGCGTAAGTGCTCGCTTAAACCCACGATGAAATTCTGTCCGTCAAAACCTTTGTGTAACACTTCGTCGAAAAGCAGCAGCGGCACCGTGGGATTTTCGGCGAGCAGGCCATCCACCACTTTGAAATAGTATTCGTAATCGAGGATGTGCAAATTGTTGATAGCATCCTGAAAGGTCACACCTTTTCCGGAAGAGAAAGTGACCATCAAGTCAAAGATGGAGAGCGCGTCACGCAGAGCACCGTCCGCTTTTTGGGCAATGAGGTGGAGGGCCGCTTCTTCCGCTTTAATGCCTTCCCTGTCGGCGATCTTTTTCAGTTGCCTGGCGATGTCGGCGATCTGAATTCGGTTGAAGTCAAAAATCTGGCAGCGCGAGAGGATCGTAGGGATGACCTTATGTTTCTCCGTCGTGGCCAGAATGAAAATGGCATAGGAAGGTGGTTCCTCCAGCGTTTTCAAAAAAGCATTGAAGGCCGCATTGGAGAGCATATGCACCTCGTCGATGATATACACTTTGTACTTGCCATATTGGGGCGGATAGCGTACCTGGTCAATCAGGTTTCGGATGTCTTCCACCGAGTTATTGGAGGCGGCGTCGAGCTCAAAAATATTGAGGGAGTTGATTTCAGCTTTTTCTTCAAAACCATTGATCATGCGGGCCACGATGCGAGCACAGGTGGTCTTCCCCACCCCGCGAGGACCGCAAAAAAGAAGGGCCTGAGCCAGCTGGTTGCTGTCAATGGCATTTTTCAGCGTGGTGGTGATGTGGTCCTGGCCCACAACCTCTTCAAAACCCAGCGGGCGGTATTTTCTGGCTGAAACAACAAAATTCTCCATTGGGGCTGAAAGATAGTTTTTGCCGGGCAGAAAAAGAGCGGTGTGGAAAAATTGTATATAAAAAATGATGGTGTGAGAAGATTTTCTGCCATTTGATCGCCATGGTGTTGTTATGGCTTATCAGTTACTTGATTTAATTGAGAAAGGATATTGGGCCCTCACCTCATTTTTTATATGGTTTGGGTTTTGAGGATGATGGGCCCTTTTTATTGGGCGATTGATTTATTTGGTGATTTGTTGATTTGAAGCACCTACTTCAAATATTTTTCGGGTAGGACAAACCCCATACTCTCGGCACACCAGAAGATATTGATGATGAAATATCGCTGGCCATCATGAAAAATCTGAATGCTGTTGATGCCGCGGTTCGTTACAGGACCGTCTTTATTCTCTTTGGTTTCATAGGTACTGAATACATGGGTCACCGTACCGTAAGTTTCTGCGACGCGATGAAGTTCCCGCTCAAAAAATCCAGCCGAGATTCTCGAAGAAAATAATTGGATGTATTCCTCGGGCGCCAATGCTTTCACTGTCAATTCTCCGTTTTCACCTTTACGGGTGGGGATGAGTCGTGATTCGGGTTTGAAAAGGTTACGAAAACGTTCCCAGTCGCGGGTTTGTCCTGGATCGCCAGAGATTACGCCATACAATGCGCTGATGATTCCATCAACGGACTTTACATCATCCTGATAATTATTTTGCTGGGAAAATCCGCAGGTTATACTGGCGATGACGGCCAAAAGGATTAATATTTTTTGCATGTTTTTGTTTCGTTGAAAGATATTAAAAAGAAGCACATGAAATTATTTCCTTTTGTGAAAGGCCCCGCACCAAAGTCCAA
>JAYWDP010000054.1:0-2629 GCA_043779775.1 Cyclobacteriaceae bacterium | reverse complement strand
GCCACCCATCACACCGTTGGCTACTTTATGGTAATTTTAGGCCTGCAAGTATTTA
The DNA here is from genome assembly GCA_043779775.1 of Cyclobacteriaceae bacterium. Taxonomy (GTDB): domain Bacteria; phylum Bacteroidota; class Bacteroidia; order Cytophagales; family Cyclobacteriaceae; genus ELB16-189. The sequence goes on along the minus strand of JAYWDP010000054.1, from coordinate 2,574 downwards.
TTTTTTGCCATTTTGTCCTAAAATTGAAACTCAGAGCCCGTTCTTGAGTTGAAGTGAAAGAGATTGAAACCAAACACATGACAAAAATCATTGAAACCCACAATATTTCGAAGGTTTACAAGATGGGTGACAACATTGTAAATGCCCTCCAGTCTATTTCCATAATCATCGACAAGGGGGAGTATGTGGCATTCATGGGCCCTTCCGGCTCGGGTAAATCGACACTTATGAACATCGTAGGTTGCCTGGATTCTCCTACAGACGGTACCTATATGCTGAATAATCAGATGGTCAGTGAAATGACAGAAAATGAGTTGGCGCAGGTCCGCAATAAAGAGATTGGATTTGTGTTTCAAACCTTCAACCTGTTGCCGCGGGCTACCGCTCTGGAGAATGTGGCTCTTCCGCTTATTTATGCAGGCTATGGTAAAAGCGATAGGAACGAAATGGCCATGGCAGCGCTCGAAAGTGTCAGCCTTGCTGACCGTTATCATCACCGCCCCAACGAACTTTCGGGTGGACAGCGACAACGGGTAGCTATCGCACGGGCCCTGGTGAACAGCCCTTCGATCATTCTCGCCGATGAACCAACCGGTAACCTGGACTCAAAAACTTCAGCCGATATTATGGGTCTTTTTCAAGAGCTTCATGATAAAAATAATACCATCATCATGGTAACGCACGAAGATGACATTGCCCATTACGCCCATCGTATTGTTCGCCTGCGTGACGGACTGGTAGAAACGGACACCTCGAATGAGAAAGTAAAGCGTAGACCGGTAGCCGTTCCGGCGTGAGAGGTTTAAGGTCAAGTCCAATGTTGGCTCGCGATGAATATTGAACATTAGACTTTGAACTTTGGACCTTTGGACTTTGAACTTTAATCTTTGAACTTAGTACGATGAAAATCTATACTAAGACCGGAGACAAGGGAACTACCGCACTTTTTGGAGGGAAAAGGGTTTCGAAAGCTGACCTTCGCATCGATGCCTATGGAACAGTGGATGAACTCAATTCCTGGATTGGCATGCTGCGCGATCAAGAGGTAAATCAAAAACGTAACGAAGAATTTATTGAAATCCAGGACCGCCTTTTTACGGTCGGCTCCATACTCGCCACCGAACCAGGCAATACCAAAGTAAAAATTCCATCACTCACCGAAACGGATGTTACATTTTTAGAAAAGAAGATCGATGATATGGAGTTCCGGCTGGAGCCCATGAAATTTTTTGTACTGCCTGGTGGTCACACATCCGTTTCTTTTGGACATGTGGCCCGAACCGTGTGCCGAAGGGCTGAACGACTGGTGATAGCCCTGGACGCGAATGAAAAGGTGGACCCGTTGGTCATTCAATACCTGAACCGCCTTTCAGATTATTTATTTGTCCTTTGCCGTATGATGACAAAGGAATTAAAGGTCGCAGAAACCCCCTGGCGGCCTAAAATGTAATTTTTTATTTCCTCAGGGAAGAAATCATTTATCCAAAATTTCTTTGTCTTGATGACTCTTTGTAACGGAAACAGAATTTTTAATTTGCTTTCTTGGGCAGAAAAGTGGTATCCATATAATACCGCTTCGGATCATTTTCATCGATGTACACATCCATCTGCTTTTGGTTGCCTAATAGAGTACCTGGGTGATACCATACATAATCACTTTTGAATTCATGCATCACGTTGGTCAGGGGATTGACCCATTGGGTGATAACGATATATGGGCTTCTGCCATTGACTTTGAAGGAAGTATCCTGGGTGATATCACTTATAGGCAAACTTAATTTTTTACCTTTTTGATTGTCAAACAATTCCCGCTTAGCGCCGAGTTTTTTCATTTGCCGTGATAGTCCAAAGAAGCCAACCCCGCCAAAAGTCAAGGCAAAAATTCCCAGGAACAAGGGAAGGAACCAAAGCATGAAGAAATTTTTTATTTCTGCTCCTTCGGGTTCCCCCGGAGGGAAGTGCACTTGCAGGGTCTGACCCGTTTCCATATCCGAACTTGAAAACGTGGAATGAAACTGGATTTTTTGATTGTTATATGAAAATTCAACGGTCGGGTTGTTTGAATTCCTGTCGAAGCCCACGAGCGTCGCGGGTGCTTCTTGCCAGGATGAGATTTTGGTAACGGTCTTGTAAGTGAAGAACAATGCCACCAGGAGGCAAATAGCTCCAATGGAGGCAAAAATTCCAAAGAATATCATCAGGCTTCGCATGGCAGGCAGGATCAAAAATCTTTTCTAAGTTAGCGCGTAATTCATATTAATAGCAAATTACTAACATCTGTTAGCCGGACTTTGAAATATAAATTATCTTTCGCCTTTAAAATCGAATTGCTATGGTGGAGACCCAAAAAATAGACATCAAGAAGACCCCTAAATCGCGCCTTTCACAGATTAACTTTAATGATATCCCGTTTGGCAAAGTCTATGCGGATCATATGTTCATGGCCGACTATAAACACGGTGATTGGAATAATCTTAGAGTAATCCCCTACGGACCTATGTTGGTGAGCCCAGCCACGCCAGCCATTCATTACGGTCAATCAATTTTTGAAGGTCTTAAAGCCTACAAAAATGA
>JAYWDP010000053.1:0-7702 GCA_043779775.1 Cyclobacteriaceae bacterium | reverse complement strand
TGAATAAAAAAATAGTGTACAAAGAAAATATTTCTGATAAGGTCATGAAAATTATCCGTCGTTTGTATGATCCGGTAATTAAGTTGGCCTTGCAACATAGAATTAAAGTGATAGGAATTGCGGTCTTCCTATTTGTCGGAAGCTTACTTATTTTTTCAAGGCTTGGTGCCGAATTTATTCCCACGCTTGACGAGGGAGATTTTGCAGTTGATACCCGCATCCTCACAGGAAGCAGTCTTTCAGAAACCGTGGAGACTTGCACCAAGGCCAGCGAAATCATGCTTCGCAAATTTCCCGATGAAGTGAAAGAAGTCATTGGAAAAATTGGCTCCTCTGAAATTCCCATCGATCCCATGCCCATAGAGGCAGCTGACTTAATTGTCGTGCTAAAAGATAAAAGTGAATGGAAAAAAGCAAGCACCCGTGTTGAGCTTGCTGAATTAATGACGAAGGAACTTGCCGTGATGCCAGGAGTGAGTTTTGGTTTTCAACAACCGATTCAAATGCGCTTCAATGAACTGATGACGGGGGCACGACAGGATGTTGTAATCAAGGTGTATGGAGAAAGTCTGGAGCAATTAACAGACTACTCACATGACATTGGTCGTATTGTTAATACCGTACAAGGTGCCAAAGATCTATATGTAGAAAAGGTGACCGGCCTGCCACAAATTGTGGTCAGTATTAAACGTGATCGTTTAGCGCCCTTCGGCCTGGATATTCAAACTGTCAACAATGCCGTTAACATGGCGTTTGCTGGCCAAAGCGCCGGGATGGTCTACGAAAATGAACGTCGCTTCGACCTGGTCGTTCGATTGGAAAAAGATGGCAGGCAAGACATTGAAGACCTCCAAAGATTATTTATCACCACAAAATCAGGCATACAGGTACCACTTTCACAAATCGCGGATGTGAGCATGAAGGTAGGACCGAATCAAATTCAACGGGATGATGCCAAGCGACGGATAACCATCGGATTCAACGTCCGTGGGCGTGACGTGGAGAGCATCGTGAAAGAATTACAACTGAAAATTGATCAACAGATAAAGTTTGCTCCGGGATATTATCCAACTTATGGCGGAGCTTTCAAAAACCTGGAGGAAGCGAAAGCCAGGCTCTATGTCGCAGTTCCGGCATCCTTGCTGCTGATCTTCGTCCTTCTCTTTTTTACTTTCCATTCCATAAAACAAGGATTGATGATCTATACGGCCATACCCCTTTCGGCTATTGGGGGAATTATTGCGCTATGGTTGCGCGACATGCCCTTTAGTGTTTCCGCTGGTGTCGGCTTTATTGCTTTGTTTGGTGTGGCCGTACTCAACGGTATAGTACTGGTTGCAGAGTTTAACCATCTCAAGGAAGAAGGCGAAACTGATCTCATGGCAATTCTTCTCAAAGGCACTTCTACCCGGCTGCGTCCGGTAATTATAACGGCTGCCGTCGCTTCACTGGGGTTTCTCCCCATGGCACTTTCACACGGAGATGGTGCTGAAGTACAAAGGCCACTCGCCACGGTAGTGATCGGCGGTCTCATATCCGCTACCATGCTAACATTGGTGGTGCTTCCGTGCTTATATTATTTAGTTGAAAACTTTCATCACAAAAAAATGAAAACACAAGCATTGCTTTTGCTGATCGGGGGAATGTTCCTGATCCCAACTTTGGCAAACAGCCAACAAAAATCGGTCACCATAGATGAGGCCATTCACTCAGCCATTCAAAACAATACCGGATTGCGTTCTGTAGCATTGGATGTTGAAGTTCAACAGCTGTTCAAACGAACCGCGACTGAAATTCCAAAGACCAATGCTATGCTCATGGTCGGACAATACAACAGTTTCCAACAGGACAACAATATTACCATCACGCAGTCTATTCCTTTTCCTACAGTTTTTACGAGCCAGTCCAGACTTTTTGAGAAACGAATACAAAGCAGTGAATATAAAAGAGCTGCGTCAGAAAATGAATTGGTTTTTCAGGTGAAGCAAGTATATCTCACATTGCAATTTCTATCTGCACGACAAGCACTGCTGGAAAGACAAGACAGCATCTATGCCGACGTTGTAAAAATTACCAGCCTTCAATTTAAGACCGGAGAGGGAACGTTCCTTCAAAAGACATCCGCAGAGGCACGTTACAACGAAGTTCAAAATCTAAAAAGGCAAAACGAGGCAGACGAAAAGGTTTTTAAGAACCAACTCCAAATCTTTTTAAACACTACAGATGAGATTCTACTTACCGACGGCTCGCTAACACCGCTTACAACTTCCTTGTTAAATGATTCCAGCATGGTTGATAAAAATCCATTACTGGCCTATCAGCGATCATTAGCTGATGTAGCCGTGCAGGAAAAAAAGGTGGATGCAAGCAAGGCATTGCCCGATCTGACATTTGGTTATTTCAATCAAACATTAACAGGATATCAAAAGCCTTACAAAGGCAGCGAACAGTACTACGATTCAAAGTACAGGTTTAGCGGATTCATCGTGGGAATTGCAATCCCGTTATGGTTTATTCCCAATCACGCGCGCGTGAGATCCGCCGGTGTTCGGGCTGAATCCATCCGGTACGGTTCCAATTATTTTGAGAAGCAGCTAAGAGGGCAGTGGGAGAAAGCCGTTCAGGAATTTTATAAGAACAACAACAGCCTGGATTACTATTTGAAATCTGCCCTGCCCAATGCCAGGTTGATTCTCCGCCAATCACAGCTTGCCTACAAAACAGGCGAGATCAGCCAGGCAGAATATCGACTGAATCTTCAACAAGCCCTGGCAATTGAAGAAGGATATCTGCAATCTCTGTTCCAATTCAATCAAAGTATCATTACCCTGGAATTCCTTTCAGGTCAATATTCTAAAAACTAAGACCTATGCTTAAAATCAATCACATGTTCAATCATAAAACATTAAGTCTTTTCTCTCTTGTAATCATTTCTTCATTCTTTGCCTGTACAAAAAAACAAGAGTCTCCGGCAGTAACTGAAAAGAAAGTCTCTGTTGCCCAGGAAAATATTGTTTCTCTTACCGAAGAGCAAGTTAAATCAGTGGGTATTCAATTGGGCAAAATTGAAGAACGGCAATTGAGTGGTGTGGTAAACGTCACCGGAAAGCTGGATGTTCCACCCCAAAATGTGGTGAACATCACCGCTCCCTTTGGTGGATTTTTACGGTCAACCTCCCTTTTGCAAGGCATGTATGTAACCAAAGGCCAAACAATTGCCGTCGTGGAGAATCCGGAATATATTCAACTCCAGCAGGATTTTCTCGATTCCAAAAGTCAAGTTGAATACCTCGAAGCTGAGAACCAGCGCCAGGAAGAGCTGGCTAAGGAAAATGTGAATTCACAAAAAATCCTTCAGAAATCACGTGCCGATCTTGCCAGCATGAAAGCCAAAAACAATGGCCTTCGCGCCAAATTGAAAATGCTGAATATTGCCGCCGAGCAATTGGGCCCAGGCGCCATCCGCTCAACCATTGAACTTCACTCTCCCATTAATGGTTACGTGACACAGGTGAATAGTACCATCGGTGCATTCGTTAATCCTACCGAAGTGATGTTTCGGATTGTTGACACGGAACACCTCCATGCGGAGCTCACAGCCTTTGAAAGGGACGTGCCCAGGATAAAAACAGGTCAGAAAATCCGTTTTACATTAGCAAACGAATCCAAAGAGCGAACGGCAAAAGTCTTTCTTATCGGTCGTGAAATCAGCGCCGATCGTACGGTCCGTATCCATGGCCATCTCGACCAGGAAGACCATAACTTGATTCCAGGCATGTATCTGAAGGCACAAATCGAAACCACGGGTCAATCCGTTCCGTCGCTGCCAGAAGAGGCTGTTATTAGTTTTGAAGACAAAAATTATATTTTCACTCCCGATGCTAGCCAGGTCAATCATTTCAAGATGCAGGAGGTTAGCATGGGCATGCGTGACAACGGGTATGTAGAGGTTATTCTTCCTGAGGGTTTGAATAAACAAACAACTATTGTCGTGAAGGGTACATTTAATCTTTTATCAAAACTGAAGAATAGTGTGCCGGAAGAATAACCGGTATTAACTTTGATCTAATGATTTCTCTGATCGCCGGCAGTCTTGTCCTGAGTATTCTTCACGCAATTATCCCCAACCATTGGCTGCCGGTAATCGCTATTGGAAGAAAGGAAAAGTGGGACCTTCATGAAACGACCCGGGTCACCTTTATCCTGGGCCTTTCTCATGCAGCAAGTACCGTGTTGATTGGCCTTGCGCTTGCATTTATTGGGGCGGAGCTTTCGGTGATGCTGAAAAATTTCTCAGGACTTGTTGCGCCAGGATTATTGGTGACATTGGGAGCATTTTATCTTTATCAACACATGCGCCATCACCACTTTCACCTTCACGGACATCCTGAGCAAGTTTCTAAAAACAAACTCGTCTTCTCTCTTGCCTCAGCCATGTTCCTATCTCCCTGCTTTGAAATTGAAGCGTATTTTTTAGTGGCCGGGGCTGAGGGCTGGTTATTTGTGGCTTTCTTGGCAGTCCTCTATACCCTCATCACAATCTGTGGCATGGTCGTTTGGGTACGACTTGCATATGTTGGTATGCAAAAAATGAATTGGCACACGCTGGAACATAATGCAGGGATTATAACTGGAATAACATTAATTGTTTCTGGTATCATTTCGTTTTTCGTACGATAGGAAATCGTTGATGGTTGTTCGTAAGGTCCCAACAACGATCAACTAACAACCATCAACGACATACTATCCGAAGGGAATAATCAATTTGATTGTAAAATTCCTCCCGGTATTGAACACGCCCTGCATACCCGTAACCGAATTTACCGGTGCATACTTTAGCCGGCTCAAGTGACTTTGATAAGCAATGTCAAAAATATTATTTACGGCGAGAAAAATTTTCATTACAAACTTCTTCTTTGCATTCGAAAGTTCACAGCCGGCACCAGCATTAATTAGCAAATAACCGGGCGTGCGCGTCTCTGTTCCAAAGGCATTAAATATCAGGTCTTGTTTGAAAAAGTAAATCCCATCAAGTTTTACATAGGCATTTCTAACAGCACCGATGCCTTTATCAGATTGAAGCCGTATTTCCGTTTGGAATTTTGGCGGTGGCATAAAGGGCAGGTTGCGCATAGAATCCGGCCGGTTAAGTTGAACGCCCCGGACAAAAGAAAAAGAATTCTCAAAGTGCAGCCAGTCGAGCGGATGGGGGTGAATGTCAACTGATATCTCGCCACCATATAATTCGGCGTTCCCCTGAACGAAATTAAAAACAGGAGCTGGATTCAGGGGGTCAGAGATTGAATCCGTTCCGCTGTTTGACTTCAGTTTTTCCAAAAAGATATATTGCTGGATATGATTGTAAAAAAGGTTTGCTTCAACGGAAACGTGGTTGGTGTTGACTGAAATCCCGGCATCTGCCTGCAGGCTGGTTTCAGGTTTTAGATTACCATTTCCCACCTCATACCGAAAAGTGCCCTCGTGTTTTCCGTTGGAGGCCAACTCGGATAAATTTGGCATGCGGAATCCCCTGGATAAGTTCAACCGGGCCACCATCCTTTTGCTAAACTGATAAGAAGTGCCCGCACTCCCGGTGATATTTGAAAAATCGCGTTGGAAGGCGGAGAATTTCTTTTTGCTCGCCAGAGGGGGGCCTGTCGGTTTCCCATTACTATCAAGGAAGAGTGCATCGGAAGATAAATGACGATAGTCAAATCGGAGTCCTCCACTAAAAAACCAATTGTTCATCTGACGTTGAACATAGCCAAATATGCCACCATCTACAGTTTGGTAGCTTGGAATTATGTAATTCTCTCCGAAATTTTTGTTGTCTTGAAGCTGGCTACTAAGACCCATTGTTATTTTCCAGTCATTTTTTTCCGGGAAAAAATATTTGACATCGGCGTTAAATGTATTCAACAGAAAATGGAGACTGGTTTCATCTGGTGCCAATGTATTTCCGTATTCCCGCCTGCGGTTTTGCTGCCATCCTAGATTAACCAGGAGATTAGATTCACCAAAAAAGATATTGTTGGTGAGTCCCACACGGGTATGATTAATTTTCTGGTCAGGAATTCCTATGCTGTTTTCGTAACCACGCATATCGCTTTGAGCAACCGTTACCTTGGCGACAGAATCAGGGTTTACAGCCACAGATTTTGTAAAATTCCCGTTTGCGTCCCGCTCTCCTTCAACGAGACCGACCTTCTGGTTAAAGCTGCTGAACTGAAGCTGTGAAAATCCCCACTTCCTGTTGATTCCTAAATTGATACTTCCGTCATATTCTTCAAAACCAGAATTCAATACAATTCCATCCCGTACATTATTATAATTTCCAGCTTTCTTCTGACTGATTCTTCCCAGCCAGTTGAAACCATGCTTGTTGCCCGCCAGCATGAATGAATTGCCCAGCATATTTCCGTTAGACTGATATCCGGTCAACCATTCTCCCTTAACGGTCCCATCCATGACCGGACGAGGGGTGAGAAAATTTACAACGCCTGCCATGGCATCGGATCCATAGAGGAGACTTCCAGGACCCTTGATAATTTCAATACGGTCCACTTCATACTCATCCAGTTCCACTCCATGTTCATCACCCCATTGCTGGCCTTCCTGCCTCATACCGTTGCGCAAGACAACCACCCGGTTGTAGCCCAAACCTCTGATTACAGGTTTTGAAATAGCCGGGCCCGTAGAAAGTTGATTAATGCCAGGTAGCTTGGCCAGACCATCAATGAGATTTGAAGAAGCATTTTGAAGTAAGACGTCACGCTTAATCGGTAGTGTCGTAATCGGATTTTTGGCCCTTTCAATATGCGATGAAGAACCGGTGACAACCAGTTCCTGCATCTCTGTTACCGAGGAAGAAATAAACACCTGCATCGTCTGACCCTCTGTAGAGGCCCGAACAACTTTGGAGGCATATCCCACCAGACTTATCTCCAAAACGAAGGTACCCTTGGGCATTCCTTTGATAAAAAAAGTTCCTGTGGAGTCGGTAGAGGATCCAAGTTTCAAATCAGGTAAATAAATTGATACCAGGCTAAGCGGAGCTTTCGTGTCCTCATCCAAAACTTTCCCCCGAAGGCTCTGGGCTGAGACGTCTATAATTAAAAGATATAGGATAATATATAATATAATTTTTTCCATTATCTGATCCGTTGAGTTGAACAATACCCTTGACACTTGTCAAGGTTTCTGAACTGTTAAAGGAAAATCAGACGATAGAAGGGGGGGCGCGGGAGGAAAAGAGTGAGATTACCTGCTGCGCTGTGCAGACAGAAAAGCCGAAAGTATCTTCTGAGACAGAAGAATAGTCATGTAAAGAAATTATCGCTTCATTAAATGCCGGTGGCTTAGATACCACGTGACATGAAGCACAATATTTAAATGCGGTGAAGTGATTTTTGTGGGCATCCTGTTCGCCATGAAAAACACTCCGGTGACAAGGATCTTTTTCAACCTGTACGGAATGCGACACGACTACTTCTTGATGCACGTGAGCATGCACCATGTCCCATCCGATATAGATCGTGGAATAGAGACCTACGAAAAGCCAGCTAATGGATATCCTGAAATATTTCAACAGTGAGCTCACAAATAAAAATGTGCAAACAAGGTAGCTGTTTCCGCACCCAACAGCAACCTGGGTTATGTAAGTGGTTTGTTTTTAAACGACCTGGGCTTTCTTACTCAATGA